>JBNKGK010000172.1:0-7234 GCA_050289785.1 Kordiimonas sp. | reverse complement strand
GTTTACTGGGTGGCCTTTGCCATGACAGGCAAACCGGAATGGCAGGGCCTGCCAGAATGGAAGCCCTATACCGAGAAAGAGCGCAATTACATGCTCTTTGGTAATGAGGTTGCGCTGCAGCAGAATTTGCTGCCGGGTATGCGTGAGTTTTGGGCAAAGGTAGCTGCAGTTAATGCCAAACGAGGTGTTTTCTAAAATGGGTTAAGTTCAGCTTTTCCTTTTTTTAGTAATTATAGTGATGAGGCAGGGGTAGGGTCTGATAGACTTTGCCCCTGTTTTATTAGGGAGATAGATGATGGTGCATGTGGACCCCAACAGAGAGCAGTTTGAGGCTTTTAAAAACCTGCCAAGAGATATGCCCCTGAATATGTTAAATCTGGTGAGCCTGAAAGAGGTGGCAATTTATGAAGATGGACGCCAAACCTCTGGTGCAGAAGCTTATGCGGCTTATGGCAGGGAAAGTGGTCCTATCTTAAAGCGGGTTGGTGGGCGCATTTTATGGCGTGGTAAGCCCGCAACCATGCTGATTGGGCCAGAGGCAGAAAAATGGGATATTGCTTTTATCGCCTATTATCCAACGGCTCATGCCTTTCTCGAAATGGTGACAGATCCCGACTATAAAAAGGCGGTGAAACACAGGCAGGCAGCCGTCGCTGATAGCCGACTTCTAAGGTGCCATGAGTTGGCGGCATCGGATATGTTCGGTTAGGCCATGTTTTACGGGCTGATGCCTGAGCTTAAGCGGATATCGCCGTTATCAAGGGGGGTGAGCTGGATAGGTAATAGATTTGGCAGTTGTTTGACCGCGCGGGCTGGGTCTGTGATATTCAGGCTGGCTGTCACCATAAGGCTGTTCAGGCTGGTATCCTCTACCAGAATACGGCCATCAAAATAGCGGTCCAGCCTGGCAATAAACTCTGCAAAGGGGATGTTGTTGGCGACTATGCGGCCATTCTTCCATGACGCGACCGTACTAGCACTGAGGCCCTTGCGGAATACAGGACCTGCCGTGCCTGCGCGCACATATTGTTCCCCCTCCGTGAGCTGCGTGGTGCCTTGCGCACTAGAAAGAGCGATACGACCATCTCTCACCGTGATCTCTGTCATCTTCGGGCTTTTAAACACATTGAAGCTTGTGCCGAGCACTTCAATGTGTTGATCCCCCATTTGAATGATGAACGGTCTGTTTTCATCTTTCTTCACAGTGAAGAGGGCTTCACCGCCTGTGAAGGTTACGGTGCGATTGTCGCTGGCATAACTCACACTTAGCTGGGTGTTACCATTCAGGTCTATCATACTGCCATCCGCCAAATGGGTGGTGCGTATTTCGCCGGGGGCTGTTGTAAAGTGCTTGGCCTCAGGTGTTTTGGGCAGAATGATAACAGCAGCTACAATGCAGGCGGCAGCCATAACGGCGGCGCCGGCAAAAGCAGGGCGTGTGAGGCTTTGCCAAAGTGCCGTAAACCCTTTTGAAAGGGTAGACGTGGACGCACTTGCTTTAGGTCGAAGGTCACCAGAAAACTCTGCCGCCAGGGCTGGGGCATCCATAGCATTCCATTCCAGTTGGGCCTGTTCATAGGCCAGGCTGTTTGCCTCACGGTCATCAAGCCAGTCTTCAAACTTCTGGAAATCAGCATCACTGATATCTTCAGCCCCCATGCGCGCAAGCCAATAGGCCGCCTCAGTGCGGGCGCTTTCATCCGGTTTCATGCTGCTCTGCTTCTGTGCCATCGTTTTCACGTCCTAAACTTTGGCCATTGCACGGCTATATAATACAACGCGCTTACCCCTAAAGTCCTCATTTTTTTTGTTCCATCAATATGGCCATAGCTTGAGCTATCTCTTTTTCCACCAGGCTGATGGATATGTTCATCTCATCTGCGATGGTTTTATAACGCCAGCCCTCTACCCTTCTCAAAAGGAAGGCACGGCGCATGCGCGCAGGCATTTTCTTCAGTTTTTCTTTAACAACAGTCAGTTCCTGTGAGCTGATTGCCTGCTCTTCCGGTCCGGGTGTTTTATCTGGCACACTCAGGAGTTCATCGGGTTGCTCATTATGCCTGCTTTGCGTACGGAAAAAATCATATACCAAATTGCGGGCAATGGTGAACAGAATAGCACGTATTTGGTTTTTATTACCTGATTTCAGGGTGTCTGCATATTGGTTGATACAGCGGGTGAAAGCTTCCTGGGCTATATCTTCAGCGTCGTCAGACCCAATGGATTTACGCCCAATAAACGAGATTAAATCCCGCTTATGATCCATAAGAGAGCTGAAGGTTTTGCTGTTTTTCAGGCCATTATCCATATGCTGATATGCTAAAAAGCCGCCTCCCAAACGGGTGTGAAAATTGCCCCTGATACTTTAGCATCAACGTAGAAGATAAATTTCTTAATACAATATTTTTTATTCTATGGGCAGTGTAGGAGGGAAAAGTGTAAACTTTTTTTACGGATTTTTTCAGGGCTGGCGTTGTACTATCACAGGCCACAGGAAGAGGCCTGACCAACGTGAAAATACCCATTAGGGAGGGTCAGACATGAAAAGACTGATAAGTATGAAAAGAACCAAAGCGCAGCTAATGGCAACATGCACATGCGCAGCCTTGATATTTGCGAGTGTGGCTGCCGAGGCGCAGTCATCTGAAACAGGGGCCAATCGTGTCTCTGAATTTGCTATTTCAGCACAGCCGCTATCATCTGCGCTGCTGCAGTACGGCGAGCAATCATCCCTTTATTTTGCACTTGGCGGTGTGGACATCAGTGGTGTGGAAAGCTCAGGGGTGAGCGGTCGTATGCGCAATGAAGATGCTTTAAAAGCCCTGCTTGCCAGTGCAGGCTACACATACGAGTTTATCAGCGATGATGAAGTGAAAATCATGCGGAGCAGTGGCGGTCAGGAAGGCGCTTCATCTGAACAGTCGTCAAACGAGAATACGTTTGTGCTGGAAGAGATTATTGTCACAGCGGAAAAACGGGCTGAAAGCCTGCAGAATATTCCGATCGCCATTTCGGCTTATACACAGGATATGATGAAACGTGCCGGGGTAAAGGATTTACATGATCTGAAACAATTGGCCCCGAGTTTGCAGTTTGGCGCCAGGCATAACCCGCAAATTTCCATGCGGGGTGTAGGGCAGGAACTGGCTAATATTGGCGCTGAGGCAGGGGTTACTGTTTCCGAAAATGGTGTGCCATTTGTCAGCACCTTTATGTTTGATGCTGAATTGCTGGATGTGGAGCGCGTTGAGGTGTTGAGGGGGCCTCAGGGAACAATTAATGGCCGTAATGCAACTGGAGGGGCTATTAACATATATTCCCGTAAGCCAACGGAAGATTTTGAGGGGAGTATTGCTGCGACCATTGGGAATTATGATCGCTTTGCAACAGAGGGGTATCTTAGTGGACCAATTGGTGATAGCGGTGTTTTGGGGCGTTTGGCCTTCCGTACGGATCGTGCCGATGGCTACATCAAAAACACTTTGCTTGATACGCGTCTGTACCCGACCGACGAGACACAGGCCAGAGCATCATTCCTTACCAATTTAGGCGAAACCCTTGAGGTTTTTCTAACTCTGGAAGCTCGTGTCAACAGGAGCAGGGGAGCGCATGTGGAAACCGGAAGGATGCGACCTGATACGCCTTCACGCTCAGAAGCTGCCGGTTTCTCAGGTTCAGACCTTGAGGCATTGGAAGTTGAGCTAAACCATGACAGAAATCCAAGGGACGAGACCTATAAGGCCAACTTGAAACTGACCTGGGATATTAACCCTTCATCAAGTCTTACTTCTACAACAGGTTATGCCAAATATGCGATGAAAACATTGGATGCAGATTCGGATGGCAGCGCTGTTGAGGCCGTGGCTTTTGATGTTGCTATTAATGTTTGGCAGGTTTCACAGGAACTGACACTGGCAGCCGACATTACTGATCGTCTGGACATGATTTTGGGTGGGCTTTATTTGAAGTCTGGTTCTGACCAGCCTCTCGACTATGGTTTACCGTCTAGTGGTTATCCGGTTGGCTCCATTTTTCTGAGCCAGAATATGGATTTATCTTCATGGGCCCTATATACTCAATGGCGTTACAGACTGACTGATACACTCAGAATCTCTCTTGGTGGGCGTTATACACGGGACGCCAAGGATGTTCAGGACACAAGGATTGTCTTGGGCTCGGGCGCAGACGTGGGCGATAGTGGAACATGGGGAGCTTTTACGCCGCGGATCGCTATAGACTATACCCCAACGGATAGCATAACTGTTTATGCCAGTGCTTCCCGTGGCTTTAAGGCAGGAGGGTATAATACTTATGGGGTGGGCTCTGATGGAGGGCCTGATAAATTTGATCCGGAATTTGTCTGGAGCTATGAGGCCGGAGTAAAAGCTGATTGGTTCGATAAAAGGGCCCGTACGACGCTGAGTGCCTTTTATATGGAGTATACGGATTTTCAGGCAACAGTTGTGCGCCCGAGTATTCTCATACCAGGGCAATTCGATGCTCAGGTGGAGAATGCCTCAAAAGCCATCATCAAGGGTGTAGAACTGGAACTGGAGGCATGGATTACGGAAGCCTTCAGGCTTGCTGCCTCTGGCACGTTGCTGGATGCTGCTTTTGATGAATTTGAAAGTGTGGACCAAATATTCCCTGAATTGAATGACCCTGTGACAGGCCTGCGTGACATGGCGGGCAACCAGTTACCCTTGGCACCGGAATTCCAATTTGCTGTTTCGGGAGAATATACTGTACCGCTGGGAGAAAGTTTTATCGGCATTTTCCGGGCAGACTACCAATGGCAGGATACGGTGTACTTCGATTTCTTCAACTATGAAACTTTGGCACACGATGCCTATGGTTTGCTTAATCTTTCTGCTTTGCTGGAAACAGAGGATGGAAATTGGAAAGTCAGTGCATTTGCACGCAATATACTTGATAAGCGGTACCTGACGACAGAATCCAGGTCAGGTCCATCCACAATTGGTTTTGTGGGGGCGCCGCGTACCTATGGTGTCAGTCTGTCTTATAATTTCTGATCGGGTGTGCCGGTGTAAAAACAGGATTTTGAAAAAGGCGGGGTTGCTGCGGCGGCCCCGCCCCATCTGCCCATGATGTCCCCTGAGCGGATGATGCTTTTGCAGCTCTGTGCCACCTTGCTCAGCACTCTGTCACCGCAGTCATGGCCGTATGTGTCATTCACCTTTTTGAAGAAATCAATATCCAGCATGGCGATGCTTAAATCGTTTTTGTGTCGGTTGGCATGCCGGAAAATAACATCCAGAAGGATTAGGCTGGGGCGTAGTTCCCGAGCCATGTTCAGCCCTTCTTCCCGGAGCTGGAGGTCTGCACATTGGCGATGTTTTTCACAATAGCCGCCAGCATCTCTCTCATCGGGGGGGTATCATCAATAACGGGCACAAGGTCGTCTGACATTCAGGGTTTCCTGGGGAACATGTCTCACCCAAATCCTAAATAACAAATCTTAGGAAAAGGTATTCAGCAGGTAATTTTACAATTTTAAAAAAATATCTAGGGGAAAAGTGGGGGGAAAGAGTCATAGCTATCAGAAGGAAAAGTGTGGGAAGTGCCTGTTGGTGTCTTGGTAACCAGTTTATGGTATGATCTTCCCAACGTCTTTTGGTTAAGGATTCGGGTGAATTGTCGAATAAACCACAGACAGAGGGGCCAGGGGTAGCGCCGCAAACAAATATGTTTGAGGTGTTCAGTGATAATCGCCCTGCATTGCGGCACTATCTGGCGAGCCTGCTTCCCGGCTCATCGGAAATAGATGATCTGTTGCAGGAGGTTTTTGTCCGTGTTTATCGGGCAGATCAGCAATCTACGGTGCATTCCCCAAAGGCCTTCATGTTCCGTACTGCCCATAATCTTGCCATGGCACATATCAAGCGGCAGGCCCGCGTGGTTTATGGGGAGGATCAGGAAGGGCAGGGTGATGTGCCAGCGGCAGCGCCCACAGTGGAGGAAAAGGTTAGCTCCAGACAGCGATACAAGATATTTTGTGACGCTGTTCAAAAGTTGCCAGCCCAGTGCCGTAAGGTTTTTTTACTGCGCAAATATGAGGGGCTCCCTCACAAGGAAATTTCAGCTCAGTTAGGGATCAGCCCCAAAACGGTGGAAGCGCATTTAACAAAAGCTTTGTTTGATTGCCGCAGTTACATGAAGAAACGCGGCGTAGGGCCGGGTCAGGATGAGTAGCATGACAGAGAGCATCATGAAGGAACAGCCGACTAAACTGGAACAGGAAGCCAGCCGCTGGCTGATGTTGCTGGATTGTGACGAATCATCGGAGGCAGATTATCTAAAGTTTCAGGCATGGCTGGAAACGGATGAACAGCACCGGCAGGCTTATGAAGATGTTGCTTCCTGGTGGGGTGAATTGGGGGTGCTCGCGAAAACCAACCGTGAAGGAATGGAGATGCAGCCTTCCTCAGAAGAACGGGTGGTGCCTTCTGTGAATTGGGCCAAACGGCTAACAGCCATTGCTGCGGTGTTCATGCTGGCTGTTCTTGGGGCAGGCTTGTTGACAGATGGATTTGCCTTCTGGCTGGGTGTAAAAACATATGAAACAGCCATGGGCGAGCATGAAAAGGTGGTGTTGGCAGATGGCAGCACGGTTATTCTGAACACGGATAGTAAGGTTGCTGTTAGCTATTCAGGGCATCGCCGCATTGTTGAACTATCAAGGGGCGAAGCCTATTTTGATGTGGTGCCAGACCCTGACCGCCCCTTCTTTGTGAATGCCGGGAAGGGGGCTGTTCAGGTGCTCGGTACGGCTTTCAGTGTGTATGTGAAACAGCCAGGCCAGGTGGAAGTGATTGTTGCGGAAGGCAAGGTCGCTATTTCCCCAGAGAAAGCGGGAGGGCTGGCTTCTGCTGCTTTCTGGAAAGAGGGGAAGGCAAAGCCGCTTGCTATGGTTTCTGCAGGCCAGAAGGTGGAATATGGCACTATTGTTTCCAGTGTTGTGCCTGTTCCTGACACCGTCATCCGGCAGCAGCAGGCGTGGCAAAATGGTATGTTACTTTATGAGGGCAAACGCCTTGCTGACGTGCTGACGGAATTAAAGCGATATTCGAAGGCAAATATAACCATATTGGATGAAGGCATAGCTGATATCCGTGTTGGTGGTTATTTTAAAGCGGGGGATGTTCAGGGTATTCTGGCATCGCTGGAATATAATTTCGGTATCAAGGTGGAACAGACAGGTGGTATGCTTTTC
>JBNKGK010000171.1:0-7238 GCA_050289785.1 Kordiimonas sp. | reverse complement strand
CATGGCTCACGTTAGGCAGCATGATCATATCGAAATCCTTATTTGCTTTTCTTAAGGCTTCAATCAGGCGGAACAGCCCGGCAGGTGGGGTCACAGGGTCTGCCATACCATGCATGAGTAGATATTTTCCCTGCAGTTTCTCCACTTCATTTTCCGGGAAACAATCAGATGGATTGTCCCCCTCATACATATTCCCCCACATGGTCGCCCCAATCAAACGGGCATCATGAAAGCAGCCATTCACACCTACCTTGTAAAAATCGGGATGCCGGAACAGCCCCTGCCAGACTCCCTGGCCACCATTGGCGAGAGTTTCTACTCCAACACGATTCAGGTCCATGCTCGGGTCCTTCTCGGCCAGTTGACGAATGCCCGCCACATGGTCATCAATGTCACCACATCGATCAATATGACCATAATTATGGTCATGAAAGGCCTTGTGGCGAAAAGGCGTACCTCGTCCATTGAACTGAACAACAATGAAGCCCAGTTCAGCTATTGCAGCGGCAGTATAATAAGGCGCCCCACCAAAAAGGTCATTTCCAAAAGAACCCGCCGTTACCCAGGCCAGTTCCGGCGTGTTGAAAATATCGCTGACAACGGGATAGCTTTTCTCGGGGTCATAATCGGAAGGCCGGTACACAACACCATAGATGTCTGTTTTGCCATCTGCAGCAACAGCCTCTACCGGTTCCGGCCAGGTCCACCCCTCAGGCAGGGAAAGATCAGCCGTTTCCACTTCCAGCACTTCGCGACCTTCCCTATCAACCAGTACACTTACAGGCACCGTATCGACACGGGAACGGGTGATAGCCGCATAATTGCCACTGCGTGACACACTGCCAATGGAACCGTCATGGCCGGGAATACCATACCGCTGTGCTACGAGGAACATCCTCATGTCATTGAATGCAGAGGCAAACACGTCATAATCCCCAGAGACTACTTCCTGTAGTTCACCTGTATCCACATTCACCCGCACAAGATCACGGTAATAAGGGTTGCGCCCTGATGTTCGAGCCCCTGTCTGCAGCCACACCTCCCGTCGGTCAGCATCAAAAGAGACAATCTCTCGCACCAGCCAGTCACCTTGGGTTACTATAGTCTTCCTCTCACCCGTTTTCAGGTCATAGAGATAGACATGAGCCCAACCAGAACGATCTGAATACCAGAGAATTTCTTCTGTTTCAGGCAGAGGCAGATAAGCTGGCTTCATATCAGAATTCTGCATCAGGTTGATATGGGTCTCTGCTCTTTCCTCGAAAAGCGTGCGTACCTTTCCCGTCTTTGGATCAAACTCATTCAGTTGCACCTTTTTATAATAGCGGTCCATATCAACAAAATAGCCCTTGTCACTGTCCTTGCCCCACCAACCAAGATTAGCGATGAAAAAACCATAGCTGTTACGTATGATAGAAACCTGCGGATGCTGGAGCCCGGTCTGCTGACCAGTTTCCATGTCAATGACCAGAAGTCTTAATGTCTCTATATGTTCATCCCCCGGATAGGCAATCTTCACATTATGCACCTTTGGGCGCACCGAACCATCTGCAGGCACATGTTCCACAACAGGCAAATCGTTCACCTGCCTTACATCCCGCTGAACCGTAAAAAGATATCGGGAATCAGGCGACCAGCGGACCTGAGGGATATGAAACGGTGGAATGGAGATACCCCATGCCGCCCCATTAACCCCATAACAAAAATGTTCTTCTCCATCTGTGGTCAGGGGACGTTCACCACCCGTTTTTAAATCCCTTAGCCACAGGTTATAATCGCGGGTAAACACGGCTTTGCTGCCATCCGGTGAGATAACCCAGTTATCTGGCCATTTCTTCACTTGTTCAAGAGTGCTGGCCTTTTTATCAAAGCGCCACTTCCTCTCAAAGGCTTCAAAGGTCAACACATGAGCCCCTTCACTGACGTTTAGCGCATTCAGGCAAATATTGTCAGGCGCTACTGCCTCACCTGTTGCTTCGGCTAACAATATAGCCAGCCTGTCATGATCAAAAGCGGGTTCATTTGTTCCAGCTAGGGCATCTACCAATCGATAAGCCCCCCCTTTCTCCTTCTGTCGGAAATACCAGAAACACTCTGTACCTTCGATCCAGTTTGGATATATGGCGTCATTACGCGCCACCTTAGTCGTAAACGCACCTTGTAAAAACTTAGTGGCTCGTTCATAGCGGGCCAGCATCGCCGTCGTTGTCATCCTAGTCTCCTTTAATTTTCTGTTTAAGGTTTTGATATCTGGTCACTACCCTGCCGTACCTTTTGAGTTTTGCGTTTCTCTATCTGGCTCAGCAGGCTCTATCTGGACATAGAAAATGGCCTGATTTTGATTGTCCATTTTCCATATGTCTTTGTTTTGGCTTTATTTTCACCATAAGAGATGATCTTTTTTTGTGGTAATCGCGTTACATGATTCAGTGTTTCTGTAACATTTACGGAAGATCGCAATATCAATTGCGATCTTCCTCATTGAGGGATGGGGCAAACCTAGTTAATATCGAGGCTCAGTTTAAACCCGAACGTACGCGGACGCGGACGGCCCGCAATCCCTACTTGATACTGTGGGTCCAGAAAATCACGCTCATTCAAGAGATTATCCGCAAAGATACCGAACGTAAGATTATCCCGCAGATTGACTGAAAAACTAGCATTGACCATGTCAATAACACCGGATTCTCCATATGTAGAAGAAGTCGGGCTTTCTGAAGTTGTTTTATCACGACGATTATAGTCAACCCGCAAATAGGATGGCCGCCCTGCAATCGCTAATTCCTGTTCTGCAGAAAAAGCAAATTGATATCGCGGAATAAATGGAACCCGGTCACCAACCACGACGAATGTCTGAGAGGCGGCAATCCTGTCGAACTTCGTATCCATATAGGAAGCATCTGCGGAAATCTTAAACTTATTGGTTATCTGCCAACTCACCGCAGCTTCAGCGCCCGTGATCTTAACATCGCCCGCATTCAATGAAAACGCGATTAGAATATCAGAATCATCCGGAAAACCGTTAATTATAAAGTCTGTATAGTCGCTTTTGAAAGCTGCCACCTCAAAGGACAGGCGGCCATTCGCTACAACAGCCTTTGAACCAAGTTCATAGGTCCAAACGCTTTCCGGCCCGAAAGGGGGAAAACCATCACCCCGCCCGGTATTAAACCCACCACTGCGAAAGCCCTTGGCAACACTGGCATAAACATTGACTGCCTCATTGACATCATACCGCAGGTAAGCGCGGGGGCTCAGCGTGTTAAAAGTCTCGGCTTGTACGGTGGGATCACTGGCATCCTTCTGGTTGTCTTTGAAATAACGAAGACCTGCACCAATCTCCACCCGTTCGAACAACTCAAGGCTTGCATTGCCAAACACAGCCCAAGCTTTCGAGCTTGTATCACTAAAGGCCGTAAAGAGAAATGATATATCATCATCGTCATATGAACCTACATCAGCATTGCCATCAAAGAGCCCTGTACTGTTTTCATAGAAACCACCAAACAGCCATTGAAATGCATTGTCATTCGAGGAGGTAAGACGAACTTCCTGGCTGAATGTTTTATTCTCCGTGTCACGGAATAAATAAATTGCATCCAGGCCAAGAGGAGGCAGACGCTCCCCAATTTCTCTTCTGTCCTTTTCTGACCGGATATAACTGCTTGCACTGATGAGTTCTGCGCCACCTAAATCATATTTGATTGTCGCATTATAGATTTCATAATTTTCCTGACTTGACGGTGTGGTTTGCTTGCCGAATGGCTGCGTAAAAATGCCATCCGCATTTTGGTCTGACTCATATGTTGGCCCTCTGTCATTGTGATGAATGGTCATTGATGCAGAAACGTCCATACGGTCTGTCGGCTTCCACAGCACACTGGCTCGTACATTGACAAGATTTTGACCGTTAATGTCGTTACGATGAGCGGCTGGCTGATCAATCCAGCCCCCACCGCTATCGAAAACACCCGCAAGCCGAATTCCAAGATAATCATCACTGATCGGTATATTGACAACACTCTGAACCCTTTGGGCTGGTGTGCCACCTTTGGTGAAAGAAGCTGCAAAATCTGATGAAAAAGAGAATTCATCCAGATCAGGCGCATTCGTGATGAAACGCAGTGTCCCACCCGCAGAACCTTGACCATACATTGTACCCTGCGGCCCCCTTAAGATCTCTACACGTGCCAGGTCAAACAACTGCAGATCTGGCTGAGCATATTGAGTGTTTGACGAGACCGGGGCATCATCGACATAAAGCCCAATTAAAGGGCGGTTTCCACTGATATTACCAATTCCGCGTATGAAAATATTGGAATTCCAACCACCGTTGTCAATAACAGTCAGACCCGGAACAGCTAACCCTATATCTTCCAGACTGACAATATTTTTTTCTCTCAGCTCATCCGCCCCCAGAGCCACAATCGACATTGGCACATCCTGCAGCCGTTGCTCCCGCTTCTGCGCCGTCACCACAATTTCTTCCAGCACAAATACATTCTCTTGCCCATTGGCTTCAGGGGCTGTTATGGCAGCACTTTGCGAGGCAGCTTTGGCACGGATGATATAGGTTGTTTCGTCCACCTTCTCAAATTCCAGGTTGGATTTACCGATAAGTTTTTTCAAGGCCGATGCGGAATCATAACGCCCTTTTAAACCAATCCCTTTAATGCCTTCCAGTTGCTCAGGCGCATAAATAAATTGTGTTTGTGTCAGGTCTGACAGCTTGGCCAGAGCGGTGCTCAGGCTTTGCGCTTCTATCTCCATCTCAACTGGCTGCGCACCTTGAGCGCATACAGATGTTGCGCCCAGTAACATCAATGTCATGATTGCCGTAGAATTCTTGAATGTAGTCATTAAGTCGCTCCCTGTACCTTCGATTACAAAAGGATCCACTTTCAAAGTGAGCCTATCACGAAAACACCACAGACGGAAAAATCCCCCAATAAAATTTGAAAAATATCACAATGGTGAAGGTTTTTATTTTTCTGACAAAAAATTGGGGGATTTTTATCTCGCAAGTGTCATCATAGTGGGAGAGGCTATTCAGGTCGGCGGTACACCCGGCCAGCTTTCAGGAACAGTGGTTGAGCTCTGAACAATGGAAGACCATTCACTATTTGAAAAATATTACCGTCAGTTTGGGCGGGAAGTTCTGAATTTTGTGGTTAGATATGTGGGAAACCGTTCAACCGCAGAAGACCTCACCCATGAAATTTTCATTGCTGCCCATGAAACCATTCAGAAAACGACTACATGGAAAGACATTAAAAATCCGCGGGCCTATTTGTTTGCCGCTACCCGTAATCACCTGTTGAACCATTTCAGGCTGAGAAAAAACCAGAGGCGCGATGCGACAACAGAATTTGATGAGTTGCTGCACGGTAAAAACATATCAGAAGACAAACGACTGGAAGCACGCGAAAGCCTCAGGAACTTGATTAAAGTTATTCAGCAGCTGCCGCCCCGTGCGCAGAAGGCATTTATCCTGAGCCGTATTTATAAATATAGCTATGCAGAGATTGGGCGGAAAATGGACATTTCCCCCCGCACCGTTGAAAGGCATGTGGCCATCGGCCTGCTGACCTGTGCCAAGCTGCTAGGCACCACTGATGATAACAATAATTTCCGAGAGAGTAATGTTACCTTTCTTTCGTCGCATCCGAACCGTTTGAAAGAGCGAGACTGAAATGACCACCGCAGATAAAAGACCTTTTGAGGATATACTTGAAGAAGCAAGCAACTGGATGGCGCGTGAAGTCTCTGGGGAGATGACCGCCCTTGAACAGGAAGAGCTTGAGACGCTGCTGGAAGAGGATGCGGACTTTCAACTGGCATATCTTGAACTCTACAAACCCTCTCATCTGATAGACTATCTGGCGACATCAAATGGCAAGGAGGCGTTGAAACGCTCGGCTCCTGAACTTCTTAATCTAGTGGAAGAATATAATGATCCGCAAAAGGTGGTGAAACAAATCTCTGTTTTCAGGCGAATGGCTTCTCTTGCTGCGATTTTTACCCTGCTGCTTTCTGTAACAGCCTTCTTTTTCCAGGATAATAATAACGAGGCTGTCTATAAAACCGAGGTTGGGGGCACTAGAAATGTCATGTTGGCGGACGGGTCCATCATCACCCTGAACACAGATAGTTCTATTCTCGTAGCCCTCTCGAACAGGGAGAGGAAGATTTTGCTGGAAAACGGAGAAGCCTATTTTCAGGTCGCAAAAGACAAAGATCGCCCCTTCATCGTGATAGTGAACGATGATGCCATTCGCGCTGTTGGCACAGCGTTTAACATTAAAAACCGGTCCCATGATGCCAATATTGTTGTGACCGAAGGTAAAGTGGAAGTGACGAAAGCGGCCACAACCAATCATGTAAGGAAGACAGCCACACCTTTACCTATTTCCCTTGTTAGCGGACAGGAACTGGCGCTGAATGATGCCAAAGCCAGTGTCTTGTTTTTAAACAAAAGAGAGATTGACCAGAAAGTTTCCTGGCGTAAAGGCATTGTGCATTTTAACAGAAGGCCCCTTAGGGAAGTCGTTTCTGAATTACAGCATTATGAGGAAAAAGAGATTATTTTTACTAATGATGACGTGAAAGAAATCATTGTTGGGGGATCCTTTAACAGTAAAAATATATCTTCTTTTTTGAAGGCCCTGGAGCTTAATTTCCCTGTTCAAATTATTCAGCGTGACACGGTCATTATCATTAGCCCCAGAAAAGCATAACAGTTTGCCTTTCTCCATTTCCATCTACTGGCTGAAACCTGTGTATTATGCATAGGAGCACTGAAGTATGTGTTTGATTTTAAGGAAATAAAAACACTAAAAATCAATATGTTACAGATAAAGGTGTATAAGTTCAGGCCACTATATTGTTGGAGACCAATACACAAACATCCCAAACGGAGAGGATAGTTTTATGTCTCGCCTTGATTTTCTCTCATCCGTGAAAGAAGAAATTTGACAACCTTTCCTCCTTCAGCCAGCAAGAACGGAAAACATATTTCACGTTAACCCCTGAAATATAGGAAATTATCAACAATCTACGCAGTCGGCAGCGGGGTTAACAAAATTTGCTGATGGGCCCGCTATATCTGGAGACACTCAGGCAGAAACTAGATCAGAAATATCAGACTGTGAATGAACATTATGAGACAAAAAAGAACCCCCGCCTCCCCCACAGCCACCCCGATGCGGATGAGTAACAACTGGATAAAGCTGCCTGCC
>JBNKGK010000170.1:0-7268 GCA_050289785.1 Kordiimonas sp. | reverse complement strand
TATCGTCGCCTGAATTTCCGGGTAATACTCGCTGTCATCACCGTGCGTGGAAACGAGCGCACCAGAGACATCATAGATATAATCCCCCTTATCCAGGCTATAGCCTGCATAAAAATCTGCTTTGGCTTCCGCCCCCATATTATCTTTCACGCGAGCAGCGCTCACCCCGGCATAATAACCTTTCTCATGATAGATCGCGAGGGAGCCTGTAAGTGCGGGGTCCTTACCTGAAAAGCTGATGCCTCTGTCACGGTAATCGCTCACAGCACCAATGTAACCTTCAACTTCGATATTATCCTCCGCCAAGGACGGGCTAGCGAGAGAGGTTATAGTCAAAAGGGCTGTAGCGAATAAAAGCTTCATCTGGCCTCTCCATTGTCATTAAGCGTTAGAAGCGGGTCAAGCCGCACACTGCCCCAGTTAATCCGCCAATCCACATGCGGGCCGCTGGCCCTGCCTTTAGCCCCAATCGTACCGATTTTATCGCCCTGGGCCACCACTTGCCCCTCTTTAACATCAACGCTGTTCATATGAAACAGGGTGGAATTGACACCAAACCCATGATCAATGATCACGATGCCCCCTTCAAGCAGAAAATCAGGCGCCGCAAGGCGCACAACGCCGCCAGCGGGCGCATGAATAGGCGCACCAACAGGCCCGGCAATATCCAGCCCATAATGCGGGCTGCGGGGTTTGCCATTCAAAATACGCTGGCTACCATAGAAACCTGAAAAGCGCCCTTCAGCGGGTTTGATAAACCCGAATTGCCAGTATAGCGTATCCGTTATCTCGGCGCGGGCAGAGGCCACCCTGCCAGTCTCTATCTTTCGGCGAGCTGCCCACTCAGGCGGAGGAGTCACTGTTTTTGGTGGCAGGCCATTTACCCGCTCAATGTTAAAGTCTCGTTTCCGGATACTCAGTTTTTGCCGTTCTGCCACCCCATCAGGGTATATAAGCTCAAGCATCGCCTTGCTGTCTGCATCACGACCAAACCCAAAAACAAAATGGCCTTCCGGGCCTACCCTAACAGGTTTACCATCTAACAGAACTCTTGTATTTGGCTCCTTAACCTGACCCCAGATAAGGCCGCCCTGAGCCATCTCTCCCTGCAACTCCACAGCCTGCAGCGGAGCCAAGCTCATTAGAGAGAATAAAAATACCATAAGAAATTGTTTGATCATGCCGCCAAGCAGAGCATGAGAAGCAGGCAAAATTGAGGCAAGAATATTCATAACAAGGTTCCCTGCCGTTGATCTGACGTTGTAGCTTTTTTAAGCTTTGGCTTGGCTGCCTTCTTTACCGGCACACTCTCTCCGCCTGTAATCTCGGCCCCTCTGATATCATCTGCAAAACGAAGGGTGACGCTATCGCCTTTGGCAAGAGCAGCCGCCCGTGAAACAGGGGTGCCATCTGCCCCTTCCACCAGTGTAAAGCCACGTTCCAACACTTTTGTATAAGACAGGCTTTCAAGAACACGGCCTGTTGCCTCCAAACGAGACGAAAGATCAGCCAGTTTTCTATTGTAAGCTGGGGCCAGCCTGCTTTCCTGCGATTTCAGTTGGTCTTTCCTATACTGCAGTGTCTGACGCAAACGCCCAGGGCTTAAGCCACCAACGAGCCGATTAAGCTGTGCAGCCTTCACTTGCGAAACAGAAACAAGCGCTCTGGGCAAACGCTCTGACAGGTCATCAAAACGCTGCTGGGCAAGACCAAGGATATCTCGTGGGCTCGGGAGGCCACGGGCAAGGCCGCGTAAACGCTCCTCCCTGTCCCGTATCATTGTACCCCGGAGCCCCACAAGCCTGCGGCCATAATCAGCAAGGGTGTAAACTAGGTCTTCTCGCACGGGCACGGCCTTTTCGGCAGCCCCGGTAGGCGTTGGGGCCCGCAGATCTGACACATAATCAATCAGCGTTGTATCGGTTTCGTGCCCAACAGCCGAGATCAGCGGGATAACACTATCAAAAGCCGCCCGCACTACGATTTCCTCATTAAAGGCCCACAGGTCTTCAATGGCCCCTCCTCCCCTCGCCACAATCAGCACATCAGGACGAGGCAAAATTGGCGAGCCTTCTATGGCATTAAACCCTTTAATGGCTTTTGCCACCTGCTCAGCAGCCCCCTCCCCCTGCACCAACACGGGCCATACAATGACATGCCGAGGGAAGCGATCATTCAGTCTGTGCAAAATGTCCCGGATCACGGCGCCTGTGGGGGACGTGACAACACCAATCACTTTCGGTAGGTAGGGTATGGGCTTTTTATGCTGAGGGTCAAACAGGCCTTCTGCCGCCAGTTTTTTCTTGCGTTCTTCCAACAGGGCCATCAACGCCCCTGCACCAGCGGGCTCCATATGGTCCACAACCATCTGGTATTTGGAGCGGGCGGGATAGGTGGTGAGCTTGCCAGAACAAATCACTTCAAGCCCATCTTCTGGTACAAATGGCAGGCGCTGGGCAGAGCCACGCCAGCACACACCGTCCAGAACAGCCTGATCATCCTTAAGGGCAAAATACACATGGCCAGAAGCAGCGCGTTTGACACCAGAGAGCTCTGCCCGCACACGGACATACCCAAACTGATCCTCCACAGAGCGCTTGAGCGCGCCGGACAGTTCGGAAACCGTGAATTCATACGTATTTGTTGCGGCTTCAGACGGCATAACGAGATGAGCTCCCCACATTCGGACTTGAGTAAAGAAGAACCTATGATACAAGAGGGCAACGTTTCAAGATACCCGCGACAATATAGGTGAAAAAATGAATATTCTTGTCATTGGCTCAGGTGGCCGCGAGCATGCTCTCTGCTGGAAAATTGCCGAAAGCCCCATGACAAGCATCCTTTATTGCACTCCCGGCAATGGTGGCATTGCGGATTCCGCCACATGTGTTGATCTGGATGTGAGCGACCACAGCCTTGTGATTGATTTCTGTAAAAGCCAGGAAATCGGCCTTGTTGTGGTAGGCCCAGAAGCCCCGCTGGTGGCAGGCCTTGTGGATGACCTGACAGAAGCTGGCATTCTGGCCTTCGGCCCCACACGCGGAGCAGCACAGCTTGAGGGCTCCAAAGGCTTCACCAAGGATATGTGCGCCAAATATAATATCCCGACCGCGGCTTATGGCCGGTTCACTGATGCAGAAAGCGCCAAGGCCTATATCAAGGCGCAAGGCGCCCCCATTGTGGTGAAAGCTGACGGCCTTGCCGCAGGCAAAGGCGTGATTATTGCCCAAACGGAAGACGAAGCCCTGGCTGCCATTGATTCCATGTTCGATGGTGCCTTTGGGGATGCTGGCACAGAAGTGGTGATTGAAGAATTCATGCAAGGGGAAGAAGCCAGCTTCTTTGCACTGGCAGACGGCAAAACCACCCTCGCCCTCGCGACAGCACAAGACCATAAAGCCGTGGGGGATGGTGATACAGGCCCCAATACAGGCGGCATGGGTGCCTATTCCCCGGCTCCCGTAATGACAGTGGGCATGTGTGAACGGGTGATGGCAGAAATTATCGAACCAACCACAAAAGCCATGGCCGATATGGGCCACCCCTATAAAGGTGTGTTCTTTGCAGGGCTGATGATCACAGCCGAGGGCCCAAAGCTGATTGAATATAACTGCCGCTTTGGTGACCCTGAATGTCAGGTTCTTATGACCCGCATGGAAAGCGATATCGTGCCTCTGTTGATCGCCGCTGCCAAAGGTGCGTTGGAAGACAAAACCGTTGAGTGGAGCAAAAATGCAGCCCTCACTGTTGTGATGGCAGCAAACGGCTACCCTGGCTCCTATGAAAAAGGCTCTGTGATCACCAGCATTGGTGCCGCAGAAAAAGCGACAGGGGCAAAAGTTTTCCATGCTGGCACTAAACAAAACGGCCCTAACATTGTAGCCATAGGCGGCAGAGTGCTGAATGTAACAGCCGAAGGCCGAACTGTTACGGAAGCGCAGGAAAGAGCCTATAAAGCCATTGATCACATTGATTGGCCTCAGGGTTTTTGCCGCAAAGACATTGGCTGGCGCGCTGTTTTGCGTGAAGCTGAAAAGAATTAAAATTAAATGATTGCCTAACCTTGGGTTTTAGCCACACAATACCCATATAGCTTTTAAACACTCTTCGGGGATAAAAGGGTAATTGTGAAACGGACCGTATAACCGTAAATAGGCTCATATAGGCCAGCGGTCACCAGGATAGCGACACCGAGGATTTTATGGGGACATTTATCAAAATTGCAGCACCAGTTGCCGTAATGGTTCTGGCTATTGGTTCTATTGCCTCCCTGAAGGCAGCAAAAGAAGCTCCTGCCAAAGCAGTGGAAGCACCGCGCCCAACAGCGCTTCATGTTGCACCAGTCACATCTGAAAGGATTAACCTGAAAGTGCAATCCCAGGGGGAAGTGCGCCCGAGAACAGAGATTGATCTGGTTCCGGAAATATCAGGAAAAATCACTTATATTGATCCGGCTTTTGAAGCAGGTGGTGCCTTTGAGGCAGGCGCTACATTGCTTCAAATAGACGATGCTGATTACCGACTTAGTGTTACCAGCGCAGAGGCCCGTGTTGCTGAAGCACAGGTAAAACTCGAGCGAGAACTGGCTGACGCCCGTATCAAACGCCAACAGTGGGATGACTGGGTTAAAGGCGGTGAGCCTACACCACTCGCCCTTAACAAACCACAAGTAGCAGAAGCTCAGGCAAAACTGCGCGCCGCTGAAGCAGAACTTGCAAAAGCAAAGATAAACCTTGAAAGAACAACAATAAAATCTCCTTTCAAGGGCAGAGTTCGTGAGCGCATGGCCGGCCTTGGCCAATATGTGAACACAGGAGTAAAGCTTGGCCGTATCTTCGCAACGGATGTGGTTGAAGTGCAACTTCCCTTAACGGATAAAGAGCTATCAGAGCTTGGCATCCCCATTGGCTTTATCGCAAATGATATGAATGCCCCTGAAGTGATACTTCAGGCCAACGTGGGCAACACTGCCCAAAGCTGGCAAGGCCATATTGTGCGCACTCATGCAGCCATAGATGATCAGACGCGGCTAATCTATGCCGTTGTTCAGGTTGAAAAGCCCTACGAAAAAGATACCAGCCCCCTTGCTGTCGGGCTTTTTGTGTCGGCTAGAATTGAAAGTGCAAAAACCACAACGGCTCTTACTATGCCTCGCGTCGCCCTCAGGAATGAGGACACTGTGTATGTAGTGAGCAGCGAGAACAAACTGGAAATTCGCAAGGTGGACATGCTCTCCACGTCACCAGAGCGCCTGTATGTCATCAGTGGTGTTAAGGCAGGTGAAAATGTTGTCACGTCTGCTCTTCCTATCGCGACTGAGGGCATGACTGTCATGCCCATTACCGCGACCGCCCTGTCGGCTGATACCACAGCAAATTAAAGAGGCCTATCATGAATAAATTGATTGAATGGTGGGCCCGGAACACGGTTGCCGCTAACCTTCTGATGGTGGGTATTTTTCTCGCGGGTGTCGCTGGCCTCACATCCATGGAGCGAGAGCTGGACCCCTATGTGCGCTTTCCCCTCGTCCAGGTGAATGTCGCGTGGCCAGGAGCCGGACCACAAGATGTGGAAGAACAGCTCGTTGCCCGGATTGAGGAGTCTGTGCGCGACCTGGACAATATTGATTTTGTCCGCTCTATCTCCATGGAGGGAATGGGGCAAGTATATATCATGGCGGAACAAAGCGTTGATTTTACTCAGTTCATGAACGATGTAAAAATTCGCATAGACTCCATCTCCAGTTTCCCTCGCGATATTGAACCGCCACGCGTGATGCGCTGGAGTAATGTAATAGAATATATTCGCATTGCTGTTCACGGTAATATCAGCGAGCAAAAGATGAAACGCCTGGCCGAGAGCTTACGCAGAGAAGTGGCCCAACTCCCCAGCATCTCTGTTGTGAACCTATCTGGGGTTCGTAACGAAGAAGTATCGGTAGAAGTCAGTGAAACGGCCCTGCGCCGATACAGTCTGAGCTTCAGTGATGTAGCGAATGCTATCAGGAATAATTCTATCAACCTGTCCACAGGTTCCGTGCGCACTGAAACTGGAGAGTATCAACTCACGGCCAGAAACCTGGCCGACACAGAGAAAGATTTTGCTGATATCATTATTCGTCAGACGGCTGATGGCGGTATCATCCGTATCGGCGATGTCGCCACCGTGGTTGACGGCTTTGAAGACAAAGAGCTGCAATCCATCCTGAACGGTGAACCAGCAGTGCTTCTCATGGTCATGACAACTGAGCATATGGACATTGTGAAGGCATCCCATTCTGTCCGTGAGTGGATTGAAAGGCGTTCTCCTACCTTGCCTGAAGGGGTTAAACTAACCTTATGGACAGACCTCAATGAAGCGTTTGAAAGCCGGTTAAACACTATTGGTAGCTCTGCCTTCATGGGGCTCGTTCTTGTGGTTGCTGTGCTTGTACTGACCCTCCGTCCCAAGGTAGCTATGTGGGTAGCTATTGGCATTGCAACAGCCTATGCAGGCGCTTTTGTTTTCCTGCCTGCTCTTGGTATATCTCTGAACATGATCTCCACTTTCGCTTTTCTGCTGGTACTCGGGATTGTGGTGGACGACGCCATTGTGGTGGGGGAAAGCATTCATACCGAAAGCCACAGAACGGGTGGTGGTATTACTGCGGCTGTTTTTGGCGCTCAGCTTGTGGCAAAACCCGTGATATTCGCTGTTTTAACCACTATTATAGCCTTCATCCCCTGGGTTTTGCTTGATGGCGCTACAACGGAGTTCACGAAAAATATTACCTGGGTAGTTGTGACAGCCCTCAGCTTCTCACTTGTAGAAGCACTGCTTATTCTGCCCGCACACCTTTCACATCTCAAACCAAGAGAAAGCCTAAGCAGGTTTGGTCGTTTTCAGAAACAGATTGCTTCTGGTATCACAGGTTTTGCACAAAACCACTATCGCCGCGCAGGGGGCTGGGCAATAAAAAACAGATACTTGACCCTCGCAATGTTTGTGGCCTTGTTCCTGATTTCTGTTATCGGACTATTTGGCACCGGCTACGTGAAAAAAGCCTTCATGCCAGAGGTAGAGGCCGACGAGATTGTGGTTACCATTGAACTGCCGGAAGGCACACCCTACAGCCGGTCGATCTCCATTCTGGATCAACTGAAAAAGGGTGGAGACAAGCTAAGTGATCATTTCGGCCCGCAAGAAGATGGCAGTGAGCTTATCGCAAATACATACACCAATGCTGAACGCAGCAGGGTAACAGCAATTTTCAAGTTGTCAGACCCGGA
>JBNKGK010000169.1:0-7323 GCA_050289785.1 Kordiimonas sp. | reverse complement strand
GATATCTTTGTAGCCATCTGCAATTTTTTCCGCTTCGCCGGTGTAAATATCCAGCTTGAAGATGGCGGGAGGGGATTTGCCGTCCTCACTATATGTTACCAGTATCCTGTCCGGACTGTCGGGCAGATAATGCAAAATGGTATCAGAAGTATAAGAGCCATCTTTCTCAAAAGTTGCTTCAAGGATTTTTTCTACGCTACGGCTGTCATACTGCACCGCAAAAATACGCCTTTTGGTCAGGATTTTCCAGTTGCGCCCCCATGAATATGATTGGGTTACAATGAGAACACGATTTGTGTTGCCCCACTCAGCGCTCATGAATTCGTTTCGTTTCACATAGGTAGCCAAGTATTGCTTTTTGTCTGTTTCATCATTGGGAATAACCCGAATGTGGAACAGGTTATCCCTTGGTTCAACGAGGAGGAGGAATTTTCCGTCAGGGGAGAGGCGTACACTGTGAAGTGCATGGTCTCTTGCAAATACATGGGCAGGTATATCGGCAGGGCTACTATAGCCAGGATATTCCAGCCCGTTTGCTTTGCTGATAACATTTTCACCGTAACTGGGGATGGGGAGCCCAAAGATTAAAAGACATAAAAAGCATAAACTATGCTTCTTTATAAACGCACGCATAAATGAACCTCATTGCAACTGTTGAGGTGTAGATTAAATAAACGGCGAGGTGCTTCAAGTACTATCTGAAGTAATGTTTGCGAGCTGTTATAGATGCTATAGAGGCATTAATAATGCGGGGGCTTCACGTTGGGGATGTTGCTGTTTGCATCTTCCAGGTCACCCAGCCGGTCTCGCAGGTGCAATATCATCTTCTTCAGTCTGTCTATTTCCGCCCATTGTTCGCTGACGGTTTTATTCAGGCTTTCAATGGTCTCATGCTGGAAGGCGAACTTGCATTCCAGCTCGGTCAGGCGGTCATCTTTGATATTGTGCGACATATGGGTGTTCCTGTTTCGATAAGGCTGCCTTATCGCACAGGGCTATCTGTTCTGGCAAGAATACGCCGCAGGAAAGCGGGTAGTTTTGGGGTGACATGGCGAATTTTCTTGTTGGCATTGGGGTATTTGCCCCGGGTGCGGCGTATCCAGCGCAGCATGTGTGGGTTAAAGGCCGCTACAGCAAGGCCAATGGCGATCAGAATAACGCCAGTAGGAATGGGCAAGGGCAGGGTGATTGCACCGAGCACCAGAAGGATAAGACTTAGGGGAAGTGCTGCCCACTTCAATATATATTTTATCTTTTTCATTCAGGCGTCAGAGCTCCAAACATTAAGCGCCTTTCTACCCCCATACTATCACAAATTTATGACAGTGACGATGCTAGAGCCTTTCAGCTGGTCGATTATTCTTATTCTGTCATACCCGCGAAGGCGGGTATCTCGAGCAGAATAGAGACCAGCGCGGTAAGAGAGCCCCTTCCCTCGGGCCATACCTCGCCGGAAGCGACGAATATAGCGCTAACCAAAACAGAACTGTTATAAGTGCCGCAGATGCCCTATTTTCCAGTCTGTGTGAAACCCCCTTTACAAGGTGGATCAAACATAGCTATTGTAAATGGAACAAAAAAAGAACCTTTTTATGTTAAGGTAGGCTGATGGCTGAGTTTTTTGATCATATCAGTGATAAACTGGCAGATTTTATAAAAGAGCAACCCATGTTCTTCACGGCTAGTGCCTGTGCAACAGGGCGGATAAACCTCTCCCCCAAGGGGATGGATACCTTTCGTGTGCTGGGGCCAAAGCTGGTTGGCTATCTTGATCTTTCTGGCAGCGGCAATGAGACGGCTGCACATATCAAAAATGATGGTAGGCTTACCTTCATGTTTAACAGTTTTTCCCGCAATGCGCTGATCTTGCGGCTTTACGGTAAGGGCAGGGTGGTTCGGCCCCACCATGAGGCCTATGCAGGGCTGGCTCCGCACTTTCCGGTCTTGCCCGGTGCCCGGCAGATTATCCTGATGGATGTTGAAAGTGTGCAGACCAGTTGCGGCTATGCCGTGCCGGAAATGGAATTGAAAGCAGAGCGGCCAACATTGATCAAATGGACAACAAACAAGGGGGAAGAGCTGATCAAGGACTATCAGCAGCAGAAAAATCTCATATCCATTGATGGTTTTGATACAGGCCTGAATGATTAAAAAGAGCCTGCCAACTACGGGAAGCTGGCAGGCTTAGGCTCGGGCTAGGTAATCGTCAAAACAAAATTAGAATGGTGGCCAGCCGGGATGCTCTATTTCGTCTTCCCCGATGGTGCTATCGGCCGTTTTTTCTTTCACGGCTGAGGGGCAATCCGTTTCAGGGATGCGCACATGCGCCACAATATTGGTATCGTCATGCGTATCAAGCTTAGCCAGCACAGCTCTTAGCTCTTCCACGGTGGTCACTTCAAAGCCAATTGCCGCCCATGGCGTCGGTAATTTTGCCATAATCCCAGCGCGCCAGACGGCTATAGCCGTAGAAGCTGTTGAGCTGCGGGTCCCTATAAGGAATTTCCGGATCACGGAATGGGTTGGGGTTCACCAGCATTTGTTCCATATTCAACTTCGCTAAAATTAGGGTCCTTGATTTTCATTACATCGCGGAAGAAACCAAGGCTGCAATATATTATTTGCCTTCTTTCCACATGAAAAGATCAGTGAGGCGGGCTTCTTCACCCATAGTTCTGGTGGTCCAGCAGGCTACGGTGATCCGACGCTTGAGTAACAGCGGCTGGGAGTAGGCAGGCAATAAAAAGGAAGAACGCTGAAAGAGCGTTTCGATAAGCAAAAGACATTATGAGACCCCCACAGTTGGATATGAAATGCTTTTATAAGATGCATTATTAAAACTTATAAGAGAATTTCTTTCTAAAGGATCGGAATGTATATATAAAGTTGTTTTTTTTAAATTTAACCGAAAGGTCATAATCAGAGCAAACTGACCTGCACCAACAACATTATTTGCTGGTGCAGTTGTGTCACAATGTGAAGGTGAGAAGGGGTCTTGACTGCGGCCCTGTCAGAAATAAAACTTAATATTCAAAGGCTTGGAAAACGCGGGAGGCATCGCCCCCCCATTCACCGTTCAGCTTGGCAAGAATTTCATCGGCTGGTGTTTGGCCTGTTTTGATGCTTGTCCAGAGAGAGGAGAGGAAGCCTTGTTCGGTTTCACCGCTGGAGGAGAGCCGCGCCCTGTTTTTAAGGCCAGTGTCAGCTATGGTGAGCACTTCTTTGCCCAGCTCGATAAAGTTTTTCCCTTTGGTCTCAGTCATCAGGCCCATTTTAGGGGCGTCAGCACGCATCTGCGCCATATCTTCTATGGTCCAATCCTTAATCAGGTCTTTTGCGGCGGCTTGTGCCACAGGATCGTAAAGGAGGCCAACCCAGAACGCTGGTAGGGCACAGAGGCGTGACCATGGCCCGCCGTCAGCGCCGCGCATCTCAAGGAAGGTCTTTAAGCGCACTTCCGGGAAGAGGGTGGTCATATGGTCTTCCCAGTCTTCCATGGTGGGCAGTTCGCCCGGCAAGGCAGGCAGTTTGCCAGCCATAAAATCACGGAAGCTCTGCCCCGAGGCATCAATATAATTGCTATTTCTACGCACAAAATACATTGGTACATCAAGGATATGGTCTGCCCAGCGCTCAAAGCCCATGCCCTCGTCAAAAACAAAGGGGAGCATGCCACAGCGGTCAGGGTCTGTATCTGTCCAGACATGGCTTCTGTAGCTTTTCATGCCGTTCGGGCGGCCTTCTTTCAGCGGTGAATTGGCAAAAAGGGCGGTGGCCAGTGGTTGCAAGGCCAGGCCCAAGCGGAATTTTTCCACCATGTCGGCTTCACTGGCGAAATCAAGGTTCACCTGTACAGTGCAGGTGCGCAGCATCATATCCAGCCCAAGATTGCCTTTCTTGGGCATGTAGGCGCGCATGATATCATAACGGGCCTTGGGCATCACGGGGATGTCTTCCCGCTTCAGGGTTGGGTGGAAACCCAGACCCAGAAAACCAATATTCAATTGCTCCCCAATTTCCTTGGCCAGGCGCAGGTGAGCGGATGTTTCATCACAGGTTTGGTGGATGGTTTCAAGCGGTGCGCCTGAAAGCTCATACTGCCCGCCGGGTTCCAGCGTAACAGAAGCGCCGCTGTGCGTGGCAGCAATCAGCTTGCCGTTTTCATGAACGGGGTTCCAGCCGCGGGCAACAAATATATCCAGCACATCCTTGATGCCCGCTTCGCCATTTGTGCCCTCATAGGCCAGGGGGGTGTTATCCTGTCGGTGGAAAACAAATTTTTCATGCTCGGAGCCAATGCGCCAACTGCTTCTGTCAGGCTTTGAACCTGTCTCTAGATACTCCACCAATGTCGCTTTATTCTCGACAGGGTGAGTATCGCTATATGCTGATGGGCTGGACATAAATAAAAAATTCCCGGCATAACTTTAAAAGACAAGAATGTAGATAAGCTCTTTATCTGAAAAGTAAATAAGTATCACAGCACTGTGAGTAGACATTTTCTTCATGAATGGATTAGCTGGCGTTATGCATTGCCCCGCTGCTATGAGCAAATCACATGGCTATCATGCAAAAATATATATTCACTATGAATGAATATTAGGCTATATGCCCCGGTTAATATGGGAATGGTGTATATGAACCAAAATTGTAAGGCTTATCTGCAAGCTTTGCTTTACGGTGCCAGGCCTCTTCAATATGGTGAGTGAACTGAATTAGGGCATGCCTCCTTTATAGCCCTGTTCCCCAAGTTCAGGAGACGTGAATGAATAAGGTTTTTGAAAGCGCGGCTGCTGCGCTGGATGGTGTGCTCTTTGATGGCATGACTGTTATGGCGGGCGGCTTCGGTTTATGTGGTATCCCTGAAAATTTGATCCGGGCGATGCACGAGCATGGAGTGAAGGACATCACGGTTATTTCCAATAACTGTGGTGTTGATGGTTTTGGTCTTGGTGTTCTTCTGGATGCCAAGCAGATAAAAAAAATGGTTAGTTCCTACGTGGGTGAAAACAAGGAATTTGAGCGCCAGTATCTGGAAGGTGAGCTGGAGCTGGAGTTTAACCCCCAAGGCACGTTGGCTGAGCGCATTCGGGCAGGCGGGGCAGGTATCCCCGGTTTTTACACCAAAACGGGTGTTGGCACCCTGGTGGCTGAAGGCAAGGAACACAAGGATTTCGGTGGTGAAACTTACATCATGGAAACAGGCCTGGTGGCAGATCTTTCCATTGTAAAAGCCTGGAAGGCCGATACAGAAGGCAACCTAGTGTACCGTAAAACAGCCCGTAACTTTAACCCCATGATGGCCACGGCGGGCAAAGTGACTGTGGTTGAGGTGGAAGAGATTGTGGAGCCCGATGAGATTGATCCGGATCATATCCACACTCCCGGCATTTATGTGCAGCGATTGATCAAAGGGTCTTTTGAAAAACGCATCGAGAAGCGCACTGTTCGTGAAAGAGGAGCAGCATAATGGCCTGGACACGTGACGAAATGGCTGCTCGTGCAGCGAAAGAATTAGGTGATGGGTTTTATGTGAACCTGGGGATTGGTATCCCAACTCTGGTGGCAAACCATATTCCGGAAGGCATGCGTGTAACCCTGCAATCTGAAAACGGGATGCTGGGCATGGGTCCATTCCCTTATGAGGATGAAGTGGACGCTGACCTGATCAACGCGGGCAAGCAGACAATCTCGCAGTTACCAACATCCAGCTATTTCTCTTCTGCTGATAGCTTTGCCATGATTCGGGGTGGTCATATTGACCTTTCCATCCTGGGGGCTATGGAAGTGGCGGAAAACGGGGATCTGGCAAACTGGATGATCCCGGGCAAGATGGTGAAGGGCATGGGCGGTGCTATGGACCTTGTGGCCGGTGTGAAACGCGTTGTTGTTGTGATGGATCATTGCAATAGAGCAGGGGAAAGCAAGTTGCTGAAGTCCTGCACACTACCGCTTACCGGTGCTGGCGTTGTTCACCGTGTGATCACTGACCTGGGTGTGTTTGATCCTGCAGGTGAAGGCTATAAGGTGATTGAACTGGCTGATGGCATCACTCTTGAAGAAGCTAAAACCAAGACAGAAGCCGAGCTGATTGCCTAGAATTTGAAATAAATGGTTGTAAAATACTCTTTTTGCTTTTTAAATAAGGGAAGGGTGGGGGCTCGGTATTATTAGGAGAGCCGTCTATTGTGATTGTCGGTCATACAGCTACTGTGCTTGAGCTTCCTGCTTTTGCAGAGCATAAAATAATCCGCGATTTCCTGCGTGCTTGGCTTACTTGGCGGGGGGACTCTATGGTCCCCCATCGCAACCAAATAAAACTCACAGATATTTCTTCCCAACTGACCACGACCGTGCTTCTGGATATGCGCTCTGAACGGGAGATGGTTTTTCGTTATGCGGGAAGCCGGGTGGAAGAACTTTATAAGCTTGATCTTTTGCACAAAAACTATCTGGATCTCACCGATATTTCTGTTCGGGGTATCAGGAGTAAGCGTTTGTGGCATGTGGTAACACAGCCAGCTGTTGCTGTGTGGGCGGCTACAACCGCCGATGACGTGGACTGCATGGGGGCGTCAGTCCCGTTGATTTCTGATACACCTGATGTTCCTCATATGCTGTTGCAGATACTGGTGCCCATGAAGGATTTTCGAGAAATGAACAGGCCTTTGCGTTCTGTTGCCAGGCGTACAATTGGTTTTGCTGATAAATTCAAGTTCCTGGATATCGGTGCAGGTTTGCCTGATCCCGGCTTTGAATCCTGATCCCTCTTTCCAATCGCGTTAAAAAACGATGCCTATTTGTATTTTTTGTGCTGATTATGGTGCGGAGGTATATTTATATTTCTTTCGTCAAGTGTAATTTTGTTTGATTTGGGGTTTTTGATAAATTTTGTTATAATGTGTTGCTTAATGGGTACATTAATAGGGAAGGATGAACCCAATGGTCAATAAAATCATATCCTGGATTATTGTAGCAATCACATTGGTGATTTGGCGTTTTGGTTTTGAGTATGTAGGAACCTTTGCCAAGGAAGGTGCCATGCAGGGCTCTATCGCGCTGATGGTTTTTGTGGCTTATATGATGAGCCGTAAGCCTGTACCTGAGGGTGATATGTTTACCACAATTGTGGAAAGCATGAAGGGCTTTCTCATGAACCATGTGTGGCTGGCAGGGGCAGTTGTTGTTTATACTGCTATTATGGCCTTTGCGCATGGGGCCTTTTCAGTGCAAGGCCTTGTCTATGCTGCGATATTCTCCGTTGTTGCGACGGTTACCAGCTCTCTGACATTCAGTGCCATTGGTGCTGCGATGAAAGATTAG
>JBNKGK010000168.1:0-7346 GCA_050289785.1 Kordiimonas sp. | reverse complement strand
ATGAAGCCAAGATGGCAGCGGCAGTTCTGGGGCACAACTATCCGGGCAGCAAATGGTACCGCTATAGCTATGCGCTTCTGAGCGGCAAGGATATGAAGCCAGAAGGCAAAAGCGGTTCGTGGCTTGGTAAACTCTGGCCATTTTAGATTCATTTTGGGAGAATAGGGATGCTGGCTGGTCTCAACATTCGTGATATTGTTCTGATCGAAAAACTGGATCTGTTTTTTGATGCCGGGCTTACTGTTCTCACGGGGGAAACTGGCGCGGGGAAATCCATCCTGCTGGATAGTTTGGGGCTTGCCCTTGGTGCTAGAGCCGATAGGGCCTTGGTGCGCTCTGGCCAGACCCAGGGGTCCGTTACCGCTGAATTTAATGTTTCACCTGATAGCCCGGTGTGTCTGCACCTGCGTGAGCAAGGCATGGATGATGGGGCGGGGCAGGTTATTTTTCGCAGACAAATCACCTCTGATGGCCGCAGTCGGGCCTGGGTGAATGATCAGCCCGTAAGCCAGGGTCTGCTTTCAGAGTTAGGTGATATGCTGGTGGAGGTACACGGCCAGCATGATGACCGGGTGCTGATGGATACAGCCGCGCACCGTGATCTGCTCGATATGTTTGCGGGTGCGGGTGGTCTGATCGAAGCTGTGGAGGTGAATTGGCAGGCGCATCGTGAAGCTGGCAAGGCTTTGGCCGCAGCTGAGGCAGATTTGGCGGCGGCCCGCAAGGATGAAGAGTTTTTGCGCCATGCTGTGGCTGAATTGGAAACCCTGTCTCCCGCCTCGGGTGAAGAAGAGGAGCTTGCAGAGCGCCGCACTCTCATGATGCAGGGTGAAAAGTTGGTGGATGACCTGAATAGCTATCAGGCTGAACTGGCATCAGATGGCGGCGTGGATGCGATTCTTCGTGGTGTTCTGCGCCGCATGGACCGGGCCGATAGTAGCGTTGCTGATTTGCTCACACCTGTGGTTGACGCTTTTGACCGGGCGGCGATTGAGCTCTCGGAAGGATTGGCCGCCCTTGATAAATTGCAGCAGGAGCTGGAGTTTAACCCTCAGGAGCTGGAGCAGCTTGAGGAACGGTTGTTTGAGCTGCGCAGGCTTGCCCGTAAACACAATTGCCAGCCAGATGATTTGCCGGTTCTTTATGGCCAGCTTAAGGAAAAGCTGGCGGCTTTGGATGCCGGGGATGACCATGTGGCTGCTGCCAGAAAGGGGTATGAGGCAGCCTCTCTCGCTTTCAAGAAAACAGTGGAAGCTTTGTCGGGGGCCCGCCAAAAAGCTGCGAGCCGGCTTGATGTGCTTGTGACGGCAGAGCTGCCCCCGCTGAAGCTGGAAAAAGCGCAGTTCAGGACCAGCCTTGAGGTACTGCCTGAACAGGAATGGGGTGCCTTCGGTGGCGACAGGGTTTGCTTTGAAGTGAAAACCAACCCGGGAACGCCTTTTGGGCCTCTGATAAAAATCGCCTCCGGGGGGGAACAGGCCCGTTTCATTCTTGCGCTTAAGGTGGTGCTTGCAAAGGGGGCAACCACCCCTGTTATGGTTTTTGACGAGGTGGACCGGGGAATCGGCGGTGCCACGGCCAGTGCGGTGGGTGACCGTCTGAAACGGCTTTCTGAAACGGCACAGGTGCTGGTGGTTACGCACAGTCCACAGGTGGCAGCCCGCGGTGACACGCAATACCAGATCACTAAGCAGGATTTGGGGGGCACCACACGCACCAATGTTCAGGAACTTGAAGTGGCTGAGCGTAAGGAAGAAATCGCACGCATGCTGGCGGGGGCAGAAATTACTAATGAAGCCAGAGCGGCAGCAGAGCGATTATTACAACAAGAAGGGTAGGCCGGATGGCGGATACAGTGGGTATCGCGGTAGATGATTTAACAGAGGATCAGGCACGGCGGGAACTGGCTCGGCTTGCCATGGAGATCAAGCTGCATGACACCCGCTATTATAGCGAAGATGACCCGCTGATCAGCGATGCTGATTATGATGCCTTACGGCAGCGTAATAACAGTATAGAAGCTCGTTTTCCTGAATTGATCCGCAAAGACAGCCCCTCTCGGCGGGTGGGCGTAGCCCCGAGATCGGGCAAGTTTGATAAGGTTACTCACAGCCGGGCGATGCTATCGCTTGATAATGCTTTTGATGATGACGATGTGGTGGAATTTGTTGGTCGGGTAAGACGTTTCCTAGGGCTTTCTGAAATAGAGGCCGTCACGCTAACAGCCGAGCCAAAGATTGATGGCTTGTCTCTCGCCCTGCGCTATGAAAAAGGTAAGCTAGTGCAGGCTGCCACGCGCGGCGATGGCATGATCGGGGAGAATGTAACTGCTAACGCCCGCACCATTGCAAACATCCCGCATCAGCTAGCGGGGGCTGGTTGGCCTGATGTGCTTGAAGTGCGGGGTGAAGTTTATATAGGTAAGGCTGATTTCCTGAAGCTGAATGAAACCCAGGTTGAAAAAGGGGCCAAAGTTTTTGCGAACCCGCGCAATGCGGCAGCGGGCTCCCTGCGCCAGCTTGATGTGTCTATCACCGCATCACGGCCTCTGAAGTTTTTTGCTTATGCCTGGGGCGAGGCAAGTAGCATACCTTCTGGAACCCAGATGGGCATGATCAGATTGTTTAAAGCCTGGGGCTTTTCGGTGAACCCCTTGATGCAATTGTGCGCAGGTGCGGAAGAGGCCATTAGCCATTATAGAATGATTGAGGTGGAACGCCCAACGCTGGATTATGATATCGATGGGGTGGTTTACAAGGTGGACAGGCTTGATTGGCAGGAAAGGCTGGGCATGGTGGCCCGTGCGCCGCGCTGGGCTATTGCCCATAAGTTCCCGGCTGAAAAAGCCATGACAATTTTAAAAACCATTGAGGTGCAGGTGGGGCGTACAGGCGCTTTAACGCCCGTTGCTAAATTAGAACCTGTAACTGTGGGTGGCGTGCTGGTGTCCAACGCCACGCTGCATAACCGGGATGAAATTGCACGGCTAGACGTACGGCTTGGTGATACCGTGGTTATTCAGCGGGCGGGTGATGTGATCCCGCAGGTGGTTTCTGTGGTGAAAGAGCAGCGCCCGGAGGGGGCAGAGCCTTTTGTCTTTCCTGAAACATGTCCTGTGTGTGGTTCTCATGCTGCGGCGGAAGGGGATGATGTTGTTGTGCGCTGCACCGGCGGCCTTATCTGCGAAGCGCAGCGGGTGGAACGGCTCAAGCATTTTGTTTCCCGCGATGCCTTTGATATCGAAGGGCTGGGACAAAAGCAGATAGAACAGTTTTTCACGCGCGGCTGGATCAGTGAGCCTGCTGATATTTTCAAGCTGGCAGAGAAGAATGAACAGGAAGGCTACGCCTTGCAAAAGTGGGAAGGCTGGGGTGAGCTTTCCGTTAAAAACCTGATGGACGCTGTTGAGGCGCGCCGTACGATTGAGCTAGGCCGGTTCCTCTTTGCGCTGGGCATTCGTCATGTGGGGCAACAGACCGCCAAATTACTCGCCAGAACCTATGGGGATTATGATGCCTTTATGGAGGCCATGAAACTGGCAGCCGAAGGTGACATGATGGCACGGGCGGATCTTTTGAACGTGGATGGCATCGGCGACAAAATGGCAGATGCGATTATCGAGTTTTTTGCGGAAGATCATAATGTGGCGCTGGTTTCAAATCTGGCTGAGCAGTTGACGATTGAGGCCCCGGAAGCTCAGGCAGATGATAGCCCTGTTGCCGGTAAAACGGTGGTGTTTACCGGGTCACTGGTGGAGATGACACGGGCGGAAGCCAAATCCAAAGCCGAAAGCCTGGGGGCAAAAGTGGCAGGGTCAGTGTCTGCCAAAACAGATATTGTGGTGGCTGGGCCCGGGGCAGGTTCCAAGCTGAAAAAGGCGGAAGAGCTTGGCTTGAAAGTGCTGACAGAAGCGGAATGGCTGGAGCTTATCTCTGCTTAAGGGCAGGCCTTGAATAAATGCCATCTTGTTACCCCCTTAAATCCGGCTTAGAGTTCGGAAAAAGGGGATGCGCAATGCCTTTAAAGATGCTGCAGGTTACAGCACCTGTTTCTGCTGAAGCCAATATCCGTAAAATTGCGAGCCGGGAGGGGGTCATATCCTTCCATAAGGGTGTGGCACTTGAAGATGATCACGCTCTTTTTTTTCTGCTTGCCGGTGCAGAAAACAGGCAGCGGCTTATTGATGAACTACAGCATCTTTTGGCAACGTCGACGAAGGCACGGATCAATATTATGTCTGTGGATGCCACCTTGCCCCCTGTTGAGATGCCTGGCTCCAGTGACACGCGGGAAGAGCTTTATCAGAAAATGCTGTTAGGGGTACGGTTGGATACAGCTTTTCTTATTCTCACACTTCTCTCTACTATTGTCGCGCTCATAGGCTTGTTGCAGGATAATGTGGCTGTGGTTATTGGCGCTATGGTTATTGCGCCGTTTTTGGGGCCTAACCTTGCTTTTGCCTTTGCCACATCACTTGGTGACAAGCAGTTGATGTGGAAAGCGTTCCGTGCAGGAATGGTGGGTATTTCACTGGCTATTGGTATGGCCGCTCTCACCGGTTTTATTTGGGAAGATGTGCCAGAAAGCCGGGAACTTTTATCTCGTACAGAAGTTGGTATTGGCGGCGTTGCCTTGGCTGCTGCGTCGGGTGTTGCTGGTGTTTTATCCCTTACATCGGGGCTTTCTATGACGCTTGTTGGCGTTATGGTTGCTGTAGCTTTGTTGCCACCAGCAGCGACACTGGGTTTTTTCATTGGGTCAGGGGCATGGTTTGCTGCTCTTGGTGCCTTTCTCTTGCTTTCGGTTAATGTGGTTTGTGTCAATCTGTCTGGCCTTCTCGTATTCCTCTCCAAGGGCATCAGACCTCGTCTGTGGTTTGAGCGGAGAATGGCAAAACCTTATGTTTTTGCAGGTATGGCGGTGTGGACTGCCCTATTATTGATATTGATCTTCATCATTGAAAAGCTACCAATGGTTTAATTTTGATGCTTGTCTTTGATATTTTACAGACGGTGTGAGGTATTCTTTAAACTTTTACCTTTCCTCCTTTATCTATGCATTTTTTGCATACCTATGCTGCATTAAAAGAGCTTCTACTTTGTCGTATGTGGGAGTACCTCTCCATCCGTCCGGTAATGAAGGACATCGTAGCAACTAAGAACATCACGTTCTTGTAGGAGAAGTACAAATGGCTGGTACGCTGAAAAAGAGTGACTATGCCGAAGCATTTACTTTCACGGGCCTTCTGGCTGGTGAAGGGCTTGTTCCAGGCGTAGAGAGTGGTTCCACAGATAAAGTATTTTTGTTGATGGAAATTGAATCTTGCACGAAGGAAATTGTATCGAATCTCACTGCAGAAGGTGATTTCTTCATGCTGATGACCGAGGCCGGTATGATGAAGACGGTTGAGCCTGCCAAACCTTGGCTCAGGCTTCCTAAATGGCTTCGTCATAACCATGATCATGAGATTTTTGTGGGCGATTTGCTCGCCCACTAGGTGTATTTTTCAGTCTAAGCTCCCTTGACTGACAATAAAGGGGTTAATAGGCCGTCTGTAACAAGAGGGCGGCCCATTCCCCTTCTTCTATTCTGCCCAAACTGGTAAGTCCTCGCGCTGTATAAGCGTCGAGGACTTCTTTTTCCTGGCTTACAAGCAGCCCGGAAAGCAGAAGCCTGCCACCCTTGGCGAGAGCGCCGGTAATATCCGCTGCCATATCCACTAAAGGGCCTGCCAGAATATTGGCAATGATCAGGTCAAAGCTATTCTCTGTTTTGAAGTCCGGGGCATCAAGGCCGTCAGCAGTTACCAAAGCAATGCCAGCTTCGCTGGCCCCTATCTCGCGCGTCACACCTTTGTTGATATCAACATTTTCCCGACTGACATCAACGGCGATGGGGTCAATATCACTTGCCACAACTCGCGCATCTGGCCACAGCTTGTGGGCACCAAGGGCGAGAACACCAGAGCCTGTGCCCAAATCCAGCACTGTTTCCGGGTTTACTTCCTCAGCCATCTGGTCCAGGGCTTTCAGGCAAGCGGCTGTGGTTTCATGCTTGCCGGTGCCGAATGCCTGACCAGCATCAATCAGCAGGTTAATGCTACCCTCTTTGGCCTTATCTGCATCGTGGCTGCCGAAGATGAAGAAGCGACCTGCCTCAACAGGCTGCAGCAGTTTCTGGCTTTCTGACACCCAGTCCTTTTCTTCAACAGCATCAAAGGACGTGGGCCAGTCTGCTAGGTTTGTTCTCTCCAGCAAAGCCGTGATGAAATCTGGCTCTGGTGCAGTAGGGAAGAATATCTCCACCTGCCACGGTGCATCTGGTCCCTGTTCAAAATAGGAAAGAGTAGGCGGGAAAATGCCTTCCTCTTCTGCCAGAGCCTCAAGGCCACTTTCCAATATGGTGATCTCATCGAAGCTCAGTTCGCCCTTAAGGCACCAGATATCGTCGCTCATCATTTGTCCAATCATTAAAAGGGTTAGGCGGAGGTCAGGAAGGTATCCACCACCCGTTTGGTGCCAGCTTTTTCAAAAGCGACAAGAACTTTATTGCCTTCCACGTCTTCCACTATGCCATAACCGAATTTGTCATGAAAAACCCGTTCTCCCACAGCAAAATCACTCACCACTTTTGGCTTGGGTTTGGGCGCTCTTTTGGCTTGTCCGTCAATCACCGGGCTTTTGCTGCGTTTATAGGAGGAGTGGTTATCCTGTTCCTGTCGCCAGCTTTGTGCGCGCTGCCAGCCGGGGCCATATTTGTTGCCGGATGAGGTGTAATAACCTTCATCAGACCATTCTGCCTCGTCGCTGCCCCAGCCTGTGCGGTTTGATCGGCCACTATAAAGCCCGGAGGCCGTGTCCATTTCCACATGGTGGCCTGGTAAATCATCAATAAACCGGCTTGGCAGGCTGGATTGCCACTGCCCGAACACCTGCCTGTTACCCGCAAAAAAGATGAAGGCTTTCTGTTTCGCCCGTGTGATGCCCACATAAGCGAGGCGTCGCTCTTCCTCCAGCCCTTTCACGCCGGTTTCATCAAGGGCGCGCTGGTTGGGGAAAAGCCCTTCCTCCCAGCCGGGCAGGAAGACCGTGTCAAATTCCAGCCCCTTGGCCGCATGAAGGGTCATGAGCGATACTTTTTCCGTGGTTTCGTTGCTGTCATTTTCCATCACCAAGGAGATATGCTCGAGATAACCACCCAGATTTTCAAAATCATTCATGCTGGAAACCATTTCCTGCACATTCTCTATTTTGCCGGGGGCTTCCGGGGATTTGTCATTTTGCCACATTTCCATATAACCGGATTCATCCAGAAGCATTTCTGTGACTTCCACATGGCTATGGGTG
>JBNKGK010000167.1:0-7399 GCA_050289785.1 Kordiimonas sp. | reverse complement strand
CTTTATCTTTGTCAGGCTTTTCTTTATACTGGGCTTTGCCAGGTTTATCGGAACCATGGCTTATGGTGAGGGCCCAAGAGGTGGGAAACGGATCAAAACAAACGCTGAGCCTTGCTGACAGATCTGTCATTGCAGACATGGTCGCGGCCTATGACCTGGACCTAAGGCACTTTATTACCAGCCGCATCAGCCAAATGGATGAACTGGAAGATGTCATCCAGGAAGTGTATCTGCGCCTATCCCGCTATGAAGATATCAAGGGCATTCGCAGCCCCAAATCCTTCCTGTTTCGTATCGCTCAAACAGTGATGATCGATAGGAACAGAAAAGCCGTGGTGCGGCAGGTCTCTGCACATAGCCCTCTCGATGATACACAGCTTACGGACAACACCCCGTTGCAAGAGCAACAGGTGGCAGGCAAACAGGAGCTGGATGTCTTTTGCGCAGCCTTAAAAGCCATGCCACCCAAGCCGCGGCAGGCCTTTATCCTGAGTCGTATGGACGGCCTCACCTATAAGGAAATAGCCCGACATATGGCGGTTTCTGTGAAAAGCGTGGAAAAATATATGAGCGACGCTTTGGATTATATGGCCCGACATATAGGGAATCCGCTTCATGATACGTCTTTTAAGGGAGGAGACCAGAAATGACATCCTCTCACACAGCGCATAGGGAAACCACCGGGGCCCTCACGCCCGAAACACAGGCCAAAAGCTGGTTTATCCAGGCCCAAAGTGGCGACATGAGCCAGGCTGACAAGGCGGCCTTTGCACGTTGGAAACTGGAAAACCCTGATAACGCCCGCGCCTATGAGGCCTATGAGGAAATGTGGGAAAAATCAACGGGCCTGATGCAAGCTGCCTCTGAAAGAGATGATATGCAGGCCCTGTTTGCCGAAGCACGCACACCCGCCGCCAAGCCGCCCTTTATCAAAAGAGCGAGTATTTTCATGGCAGCCGCAGCTTCCATTGCTATCATGGCTGCCGGAGCCATTTTCTGGCCGAGTTCGCCTGCAATCCAGCAAGTTTATAACACCGGCATTGGCGAACAGAAAAAAATAGAACTGGCTGATAGCAGCACCGTGATGCTGGATACCAATACACATTTAGCTGTAACCTATTCCGGACAAAAGCGCCACATCACTCTTACAGAAGGGCAAGCCCGATTTACCGTTACCGCAGACAAAGAAAGGCCCTTCATAGTAGCCGCCGGTAATGATGAGATAACCGTCCTTGGCACTGTGTTTGATGTGAGGTCGCAGGAGGGTCAGGTGAAGGTAACCCTGCTTTCCGGCAAGGTGCGCGTGGGTGAAGAAGAGAACCTGATTTTAAAGCCCGGTGAAACTGTTTCCTACGCACCGGGCGAGGCACCCTCTTCTCCTACAAAAGTGGATATAAATGGTGCAAACGCCTGGGCAATGGGGCGCCTTGTTTTAAATGATGTACCGCTCGCCGATGCCATTGCAGAATTTAATCGCTACCTGAGCAGAAAAATAACGCTGGCAAACGTGCCTGCAGACAATAGCTATCAATTACGAGGCACATTCAATGTGAATGATCCGGATGGATTCGTGATGGCGGTGACACAGCTCTTTCCCCTTAAAGCAGAAGAAAGCGAAAACCAGATCATGCTGGGCCCTGAAGAATAATGGCCTTAAAAGCTTATTAAATATAAACAGTTACAAAAAATATCAGATATTTTTTAGGGTATCCAGCAAATGCCCGCGTCCTTTGAAGTGAGGGCCCCATAAGGCCCGCGTTAGCTTATGATGAGAGGGAGGGAAACTTGAAACATCATCAACAACACACTTCAATACCATCCAGACTGAAAAAAGGGATGATCACCACACTATTATACAGTGGGGCCAGCATGGCCGCCATTCTGGGAGCAACAAGCATTGCCCCCGTAGCGGCAGAACAAGGAGCGACCCAGGTTATAGATTTCAGCATCCCTGGCGGTGCCCTTGGGGAAGCCTTACAGCTGTTTGGTAAACAATCCGGCCTGCAGGTAGCCAGCTCCAGCAACGATGTGCGCGGTAAAAAAGCTGGGCCAATATCCGGCAACCTCACAGCCGCAGCAGCACTGGACCTGCTATTGGCTGAAAGCGGCCTGAGCTACTCTTTCGCCAGCGACACCATGGTTGTGGTGAAACAAAGCGGTACAGAAAATGGAACAGGTAGTGCCGACGTAGACCAGGGTGAGACCTTCGTTCTCGAGGAAATTATTGTAACGGCGACAAAGCGGGCAACAAACCTGCAGGAAACACCTGTTTCCATCACAGCCCTGACAGACAGGCAGATGCGGCAGGCTGGTTCACAAAGCCTGCAGGATATTGCCTCCTCCATCCCCAATATGACATGGCCTGACGCTATCGTACCAACAATTGCGGATATTTCCATTCGGGGCATATACTCTTATGTTGGCCCGCAGAATATAGGCTTTGATGCGGGTTTTGGTGTGTATCTGGATGGTGTTTTCATGGGCAAGCAGAATGCCGTGAATACGGGCCTTGCAGAAGTTGAGAGGGTTGAAGTGCTAAGAGGCCCTCAGGGCACATTATTTGGTAAAAATACCATTGCCGGGGCCATAAACATCATCAGCAAAAAACCAGGCAACGAGTTTGAAGGCAAGGTTGAAATGGATGTGGGAAACCTTGATCTGTTCCGGGTGAAAGGCAGCCTGAACATACCTATTGTGGAAGACGTACTTGCCGCCCGAATTGCGTTTGGCAAAACCAAGAGAGATGGCTATATTACCAACCTTCACAACGGGGATGATGATTACGGCAACATCGACCAGACCAGCGGCAGGCTGCAAATAGCCTACACACCTTCTGACACCACACGCGCTTACCTGAGTGTGGATATGCTTCAAGCTGAAGGAAAATTCTCCTATTACGAATTTCTTGAAGATGCGACCTATGGCGATGACGAGCCATACACCATTTACGAAAATTCTCCGGGAGAATTCAAAAAGGATAACTTGGGCGCGTCTATGACCATTGAACATGATCTGGCGGGAGGATATGCCATTACATCCATCACAGGATGGCGAAATGACAAGGCATTTCGGGCTAACGATGCCGATGCATCTCCATTAGACGCTTTTGCTACAATAGCCGAAAAGCCGGAACAACACATGTTCACGCAGGAACTTCGCATCAGTTCCCCTGCAGACACATGGTATGATTATGTGGCAGGTGTTTATTACTTCAATCAGAAAAACAATGCATTTTATCTCAATCATTTTGGACAAGATTTTCTGGGCATTAAGGGGCCTGACTGGGTTGGAAATGACTCTTACAGGAACTCGGTGGATGTGGTTAGCTACGCGGCCTTTTTTCATACCAACATCCACATTGGGGAAAAGCTGACTCTGTTTGGTGGCGCTCGTTACACAGACGAGAAAAAGGAGATGAAAGCTTTCGACGAAACTTGTGACCCAATAGCCCTCTGCCATAATCTGGGCTACAGTATTGGGGTAGAAATACCTTCTCCCGTAGATGTTAAAATGAGCGAACCTTCATGGTCTGTTGGATTACGTTATGTCTGGACAGATGACCTGATGACATATGCCAGCGTTTCCACCGGCGTAAAATCAGGCGCCTTCAATCTCACCCATAACCCTGTACAAGCGTTTGCGTCGCAGAATCTTGTCGCAGATTCGGAATTCATGACCAACTATGAAGCGGGGGTTAAATCTACATGGCTGGATGGCAGATTGCGGCTGAACATGGCCCTGTTCTACATGAAATATAACGATCTGCAAGTTAGCAACTATTGCTCTACATGTGGAAGCGCAGCAACAGGGGCTTTTATTCTGAGCAATGCTGCTTCCGTGACTTCAAAAGGCTTCGAGGTTGAATTGTATGCCCAGCCAACGGATACCTTGTCTCTGAATGCAGGTATCGGCTATGTGGACTCTATCTACGACAAGTTTGAAGGTTTGAATGATCCACGGCCAATAAGTTTGGGAGGGCAAGGCATTATAGACGCCAGTGGCAACAGGCTGGCCAATGCCCCTAAATGGACAATAAATGCCACCGCCACCCATGAACTGCCACTGCGCAATGATGCTACATGGGTTACCCGACTGGATTATAATTACACCGATGAATTCTACGGTGCATTCCGTGGTGCACTTAATACATCCGACTATCTGGTCCCGGGCTACAGCCTTTTGAACGCTCGTATTGGCTATCGTTCTGCCGGGGAAGAATGGAGTGTGTATCTGTGGGCCAAGAATCTGACCGACAATCACGCCCCGAACAGAAGGCAGTTTACTAACTTCCCTGCCGGGGTAGTCTTTGGCGCAACCCAGCAATACATTCAGCCCCGCACCTATGGGGTTAGCCTGAACTACAGCTTCTGACACCACATCAAAAAATGCAGCTTTAGCCTTCCACCCGCGGGTGGAAGGCTTTTCTCTTATTGCCCTAAATGCTTGTCAAAGAAGCGAATAAGTAGTTCATTGACTTCAAGCGCTTCGGGCATATCAAAGGCAAAGAAAAAGCCATGGCCGAGCCCTTCCCAAAGCTGAAGGTCAGCTTCCACACCCTGCTGCACCAGCTTGCGGTGTGTCATCACTACAGAGCTTAACAACCAATCCCGCGTGCCGGTGGCAAGCAGGGAGGGTGGGAATTTTGACATCACCTCATCCGACAGGATAGGGCTGACAAGCGGGTTCCTGCGATCCACGCCTTTATAATAAGGGTGGTCATGGCCATAGGTTTCACCGTAGTTTCTGTTAAACAAAGCCCCGCCAATAAGCGCCGAATCACTGTTCCACTCTATCTCTGGTGGGGCGGGAGATGCTGCGCACAGCATGGCTGCCGCCGCCGGTGTAGGCAGGCCCTTATGCTGGAACCAAGCAAGCGACTGAGCCGTGAGCCAGCCACCTGCCGAACAGCCATAAATGCCAATATTTTCCGGCTTATAGCTTTTCAAAAGCTCAGCATAAACCGCGCCCACATCTTCACTGGCGGCCGGGAATGTATATTCAGGGCCCTGCCTGTAATCCACACTCACCACCTTGATTTTGCCGAGCGCCGCAATAGGCACGGATTCAAGATGGCTGAGCGTGCGCGCCCCCTGCCGAAAACCACCACCATGCACATTAATCAACACTCTGTTTTTATTTTTAGGGGCAATCCCCTCAGTTGGTGTAAATACTTCTGTATAGACACCCGCAACCTTCTCACCTGACATCTGCACATCATATTTCGCCCGCAAGCGCGCATACATTTTGGTTTTATAAAAGGCTTGGGCTGCGCACTCCCGGTGCGCTGGCATATCAGCCACCGTCACATCATAGGGCGAGCCACATTTTTCTATGATCGCCTGCCATTCTGGGCCGTCATCCTCACGCTGACGCTTCAGCGCCTCTCTGGTCGCTGCACTTAGAAAAGCTGATTCAGGCAAATCAAACGCCTGCACATGGATAGTGCCATCTTTTTCCACTCTGGGTGGCTCTTCAGCCTCGGCTGCCTGAAAGCAGCCCACAAACCCAAATACCAGCGCCACACCGGGCGCCAAATTCTTTACCATTTTTCTTCCTCGCTACTGCCCAAGCTGTTTGTCAAAAAACTGAACAACCACCTCATTCATTTCCCTGGATTCAGGCAACCCCAGAATAAGGATATGAAAAGCATGGGCAACCCCTACCAAAGTTGTAGATCAGCCTCCACGCCCTGCTGCACCAGCTTGCAGTGTGTCATCCCCACTGGGTTAACAGCCAGTCGTGAGTACCTGTGGCCAACAACGAGGGTGGGAAGAATCACTGTTCCACTCTATCTCTGGCGGGAGCAGGGGAAGCCGCGCAGAGCATGGCAGCCGCCCCGGCGTGGGCAAGCCCTGCAAACAGAACAACTGCCGCAATCACCCATGAAAAATACTCCGCCTCATTTTGCCTCTCCTAATCGATAATGGCCAACGAAGTCGGCCATTATCTCTTTCTGCTTCTCCTTATTTCCCATTATCCGGGCACTTGCCTTCTGACCATGCGTATGGTTTGCATCCACCGAGAAAAACCTCCCTCATCCCGTGCATGAAGATTGGCACCCAAGCCGTGGCATGGGTTTCATCAGACCATGCTCTATAAGAAAATTCCAATCCCGGTATTTGCGCCTCGTGCAACAACGTTGCCAATTTAATATAATCGGCAACATGGGGTGTTAGGCCCTCTATACCTGCGAAATGCCCCTGTATGGGCTCGTCCAGACCAACACCAAAAAACAGTTGAGCATCAATACGTTTGCCTGAGGTCGCATAAGCCTGCAGTCGGTCGAGATAGGATTGCCAGAAAGCACTTCCAATCACATAACGACTAAACATCTCAGGCTTTGTGGACATGAGATAAAGACCAAACATTGATCCGGCAGAATAACCGAAATAGGTTCTGTCTTCCGGTTTCACCGAATAGCGCTTTTCAATTGTTGGAAACAATTCTTCATCAATAAATTTACGGAAATCAGAAGCACCGCTGCCAAAGTTCTTCATCTCTGGGTTTGCATAAGGTCGCTGCCGGATATAGGCCATCTCATTATCAGGTGAGTCCAAAAGGTCACGTACACGCCAAACATACCAGTTGGATGTATTGCCATTGCCTGGATAGCCGATGCCCACCACAACCTGCTCAGGTACGCCAGCACCGATGATGCTGCCAAACGGCCCCATCAAGCCCGATATCATGCCAAAAAACATATCAGAATCAGCAAAATAGAGCGTGGAGCATCGCTTCTTTTTGCACGCTTCCGGCACATAAACGTCGATCTCATAAGTTTGATCAACATTCTTGGATTTGATGGTGAAGCTCTCTACGGGCACGCTGTACGTGTCTCCCTGATTAGCCTGTACCTCACCCCACCCTGTCAGGCCAGCCGCCATGGCCAACACTTTGAGGGGCAGGAATAATTTTGCTGTCAGCGTCATTCTTTTTTCTCCTATGATTGAAGTCCAGCAGGAATTTGATTTTCCTGCAGGATAAATTTGGGGAAATCTTTGAATACCCATCCATTTTTGAGGGTATAAAAGATTGTATTGAGCAGTTTTCTTGCGGTTGCGATGATGGCTTTACCAGCGCCCCGTGTTTTTTTGATATGCTCATAAAAGTCATGCAGGTAGGGACTGTAGCGTTTTGCAATCAGGGTACATTGCACCAAGGATGTTCTGGCGATCTTGTTACCCCGTTTGGTAATCCGTCCCACCCGCTGGGTGTCATTGGAGTTGCTGACCCTTGGCACAATACCAAAATAAGCTGCCAGGTTGCCCGTTTTGGCGAAGTCTTCAATATCCCCGATGGTGCAAAGGAACACGGCAACCGACAAGGGGCCAATACCCTTGATGCTTATCAGGTTCTCGTAACCGGGCAGAGTTTGGGCAAAGGCGGTGATTTCCTTTTC
>JBNKGK010000166.1:0-7411 GCA_050289785.1 Kordiimonas sp. | reverse complement strand
GCACAGGTAATATCTCCTGTGCCTATATCTTCCTCAAAAGCGGCATCAATAAACCGGTCAATTTCTGCAGATGACAGGGGAAAGTCGCTCACTATCAAAGTCCCTCTTTATTTTTCACCAACGGTGGAGAGGTCTCTGCCTGCACCAATGCCAGTGCTGAGCTCCAGCATTCGCCTCAAGGGGCGCTCGGCGGCATAACGGGTTTCTTCATCCAGCGTGATCTCTGGCCCTACGGTTTGCAGGCATTTATACAGCTTTTCCATGGTATTCAGCGCCATGAAGGGGCAGGTGTTGCAGCTACAGTTGCCGTCAGCGCCGGGAGCACCAATAAATGTTTTATGCGGCGCAGCCTTTTCCATTTGGTGGATGATGCCGGGTTCCGTGGCAATGATCAGCGTGTCAGCGTCACTTTCTAAAGCGAACTTCAGAATAGAGCTGGTTGACCCCACATGGTCAGCATGGGCCACAATATGCGCGGGACATTCCGGGTGCGCGGCTACAGGCGCATCGGGGTGTTGTGCTTTCAGCTTGATCAGTTCTTTTTCGCTAAACTGCTCATGCACAATACAGGTGCCCTGCCACAAAAGCATGTCACGGTTCAGCTTGCGGGAGAGATAGCCCCCCAAATGCCTGTCTGGCGCGAAGATGATTTTCTGATCTTCAGGCAAGCTGCTTAGAATATGTTCTGCGTTAGAGCTGGTGACGATAATATCTGTATGTGCCTTCACGGCGGCGGAACAGTTGATATAGCTCAGCACCATATGATCAGGGTGTGCCTTCGCGAAAGCTTCAAATTCGTCGGGGGGGCAGCTATCTTCAAGGCTGCAGCCAGCAGCAAGATCAGGCAGGATAACTGTTTTCTCAGGGCTGAGGATTTTAGCCACTTCCGCCATGAAGCGCACACCACAGAAAACAATGATATCTGCACCTGTCTCAGCAGCCTTGCGCGACAGATCAAGGCTATCACCGACAAAATCAGCGATATCCTGAATTTCACCGGCCTGATAATAGTGCGCCAGAATAACGGCGTTTTTCTCTTTGCGCAGGCGGTTGATTTCAGCCACCAGATCCAGGCCCGGATCAATATCGGTTGTGTTTATATGGTTCATCAGAGTCTCCTGCACGGATAGGGCCGCATGCCCCACTAAATGCTTTTGCGGGCATAGATAGCGGCCCAGGCCAGCAAAGGCAATTAAGGATTTATATGTTTTGGGTTTAGCCTGTATTCACTGTCTATCTTTGGTTCACCCGCCGTGCAGACACGTTCGTCCTCAATCAGCGCTAATATATGAGCAAAAACAGACCATGACGCCGCCGCGTGCAGCTTTTTATCAATACCCTTATACATTGCCTTTACCATTATATTGATTGTGGCAGGCCCTTGTTCAAGATGCTTCAGGATTTGTGTTTCGCGCATGCGCCTGTGGCCAATGGTGCCACGCACAAAAGCGGCGGGTCTCTCAATAGCCGGGCCATGGGTGGGTAACATGATGTCCGCGCCCAGATCAGCCACCTTTTGCAAGCTATCTATATAATCGCGCATATGTCCATCAGGTGGGCCTATCACCGTTGTAGACCAGCCCATGATGTGATCACCCGTGAAGAGAATATTCTCTCCTTCCAGAAGAAAACATAGATGATTGGCCGTATGCCCCGGTGTGTGAATGGCCCGGAGTGTCCAATCTGCCCCTTTCAGAATTTCACCATCTTTTAGTATCTTTTGCGGGGTAAAGGTAAAGTCGGCACCAGCCTCTAGTGTTTTGCCAGAGGACGGCGGGCCTTTACGTCCCGTGCCGTGAGGGCCGAAGCCATAAGTGGTGGCCCCTGTTTTATTTGCCAGCCAATCAGCCAGCGGTGAATGGTCTGAATGGCAATGGGTAATCAGGATATGGGTAATAGGCCTGCTTGCTGCCGCTTTAATAATGGCTTCCCCATGCTCTGGCATAGTAGGGCCGGGGTCTATCACAGCCAGACCTCCCCTGTGTCCCACCAGATAGGTGCCTGTGCCTGTGTAGGTGAAAGGGCTGGGGTTATTGCATAAAACACGGGTGATCAGCGGGCTGATCTGCTGTGCAATGCCATAGCTTGGTGGCTTATCCTGGGTGAGTTCCAGACTCATACTACTCAGTTCCTGTTGTGTTCATTATGTTATGATCTGGTGCAGCTTTGGGAAGCGTCAATTTTTCAGGGAGTGCGGAAAAGCCGTACTTCTGCCATATCGGGTGGGCTGCGTCAGATGATAGGAAATTAAGAAAAGAAAGGCTTCCGAGCGATTTTTTGTTGAGCGCGAGGGCCATATAGATGATTGGTGGCACTTTATTATCTGGCACAGTACCAATGATCTGTACGTCTGAGCTGGCCGCAGCATCGCTACCATAGACAAAAGCGGGCAGTCCGCCCTTTTCCGCTAGGGCAAGCGCGTGGCGCACACCGCCAGCAAAGGCAAGCTTGCCTTTAACATCACCCCATAACCCGATTTCTTTTAAATAGGTCTGCGCATAGTCACCCGCGGGAGCGAGGGCAGGGTTTGCAATGGCAATGTGGCTGTGTTTTTTTAAAAGCAGGCTCACTTGCCTAGCTGTCAGCGGGGCGGCTGAGTTCTGCCCATCCGTAACCGGTGTCACCAGAACCAGGGTGTTCGCTGTCACAGGCTGCGCTTCTGCGCTTAAGCCCAGCTTCTCCTTGACCAGATAAACCCAATGGGGATTAGCGGATATATAAAGCTGTGCAGGCGCACCGGTGATAATCTGTCGCGCCATGGTGGCGCTTGGCCCAAAGGAAAGGCGGGGTGAGGTGTGCCGGTCTTTTGTCCATGCCTTTGCAAGGACAGGCAGAACATCAGTTAGGCTGGCAGCTGCAAAAACGGTGATTTGTTTTTCATGTATGTTTTCTCCTTTCACAGCAGTTCCCAAAACTGCGCTGAACAAGAGAAAAGCAATGAAGGCACGAGTCAATAGAAGGTTACCTAACGCCTCAGTAGGCACGGCTAATGCAGAAATCAACAATATTGGTGAGGATGTTTTTTGTCTCACAGTCTCTGAAAATGCCAAGAGCATCCTTGGCTATTGCCCCGTAATGACGGGCCCTCTCCAGCGTGTCGGTAAGGGTGCCATGTTGCTCTAGCAGGCTGTGGGCTTTCTCGAGATCACCATCTTCCTGCTTGCGGCGTTCCACTGTGCGTTTCCAGAAGGCTTTTTCTTCTTCATTGCCGCGTCTGTAAGCAAGAATGATCGGCAGGGTGATTTTCCCTTCCCTGAAATCATCCCCCACCGTTTTGCCAAGTGTGGCCTGCTTGGCTGAATAATCCAGCACATCATCAACAAGCTGGAAGGCAATACCAAGATTGCGGCCATAAGCTTCCAGTGCTTCTTCCACTTCTTTGCCCTGCTCAGAGACCACACCAGCCACTTCACAGGCCGCAGCAAAAAGCACAGCGGTTTTGGACGTGATAACCTGCAGATATTTTTCTTCTGATGTGGAAAGGTCATTGGCTGTGGTCAGTTGCAGCACTTCCCCTTCGGTGATGACAGCCGCAGCATTGGCCAAAATTTTCAGCACACGAAGCGAATCACTTTCCACCATCAGCTCAAAAGAGCGGCTGAAAAGAAAGTCCCCCACCAGAACAGAAGGCTGATTGCCCCATATCAAATTGGCGGTTTTTTTGCCCCGGCGCAGGCTGCTTTCATCCACTACGTCATCATGCAAAAGTGTGGCTGTGTGAATAAATTCCACGGCAGCAGCAAGGCCGATATGCCGCTTGCCTTCATAGCCAACAAGCTTTGCCGAAGCCAGGGTCAGCATGGGGCGAAGCCTTTTGCCGCCTGAGGAAATCAGGTGTCCGGCCAGCTGCGGGATCAAGGGCACGGTGCTATCCATCCGTGCGAGGATCACCTTGTTCACTTCTTCCATCGGCTGGGCAATCAGGGCCTGCAGCTGTTCAACAGCTTTGGCGGTGTTTGTATCATCCGGATTGGAATGCAGTGAAACGACGTTACTGGACATGAGGCCTCGTTAAGTTTGATTTGGCTTTCTTGAGCGCGGACATTACTGTGCTATTGTTTCCAGCGCAAGAAGCTATGGTAACTGTATGATAGTGTTATGATTGTATAAATCATCTTATTGGCATATTTGTGCAAATTTAACTGAGGTGTGCTTTGTGAACCACAATGTCCATGCGGGAGATGTCTCTACAAAAGCGGCTGAAGAAGCGGCCTCAGATGTTGTGATGCAGGAATTTATGGGTGGCACTGTGCGCCTGGTGCAATACCGTGACGGTTACAGAATTTCCATGGATACCATGATGCTGGCCGCTGCTGTGCCCGCAAAAGCGGGAGAGCGTGTGCTGGAAGGCGGTGTCGGGGCTGGCGGGGCTTCTATCCTGCTCGCGCACCGTGTGCCCGGCGTTTATGTTCATGGCATTGACATGCAGCATGATATGCTCGCTCTGGCGAAACAGAATGTGAGTGTGAACAAACTTAAAGGCTATATCACGCTTGAACATAATTGCATTACTGATCTCTCTGGCGGGGAGGGCATCTATGATCATGTGATGGTCAATCCACCCTATCTGGCAGCGGGTACGGCCATCAGGTCGCCGCAGGCAACAAAGGGGCTGGCGCGTATGGATTCAAACGCCTCCCTACGGGACTGGATGAAATTCTGTGTTCATAAAGCAAAGAACAGGGGCACAATCACGATTATCTACCCCGCTGACCGTATGGATGAAGTGATCTCCCATATGTATCGCCGGGTGGGGGATATCAAGGTCATGCCTTTGTGGCCCCGTGCGGGTGTGCCGGCCAAGCGCGTTATCATTCAGGGCCGCAAAGGGGTGCATGGTGCCAGCATGATTTTGCCGGGTTTGGTCTTGCATGAAGAAGGCCGTGGCAATACAGAAGAGGCAGCAGCTATTTTGCGCGATGGCGGGGCGCTTGATCTGAAAGCTTTTGCCAGCGTTAAATAAAAATACTACGGATAGAATATATAAAGGCAGCCAAAGTGGATTGCCTGAGGGGACGATGGAAACCAATGCTGAAAAAACTTGCGAAATCATGCCATAAATTCAGGTGTCGCCTGTTTGGTGAACCTGCGCCTGTTGTGGCTGTTATCCGTCTTTACGGCGTGATTGCACCGGGGCAGCGGTTTCGCCAAAGCATCAATATGGCATCTGTCGCGGGCCTGCTGGATGAGGCTTTTGCCATGTCGCGTGTTTCCGCAGTGGCGCTTTTGATCAATTCTCCCGGCGGCTCGCCCGTGCAGTCTGCGATGATCACCAAGCGTATTCGTGATCTGGCTCAGGAAAAGGATGTGCCTGTGTTGGCCTTCGCTGAGGATGTGATGGCCTCTGGTGGGTACATGCTGGGCCTTGCGGGGGATGAAATTTATGTGGATGCCTCCTCTCTGGTGGGTAGCATTGGCGTTGTTTCCTCTGGTTTTGGCTTTGTGGATGCTATTGCCAAGCTTGGCATTGAACGCAGGCTCTATACCGCAGGTGAAAGCAAGGCGATGCTTGATTCCTTCCAGGAGGAAAAGCAGGAAGATGTTGAAAAGCTGCGTGCCATTCAGGATGAACTGCACGAGAATTTCAAAGGGCTGGTGCGTTCTCGTCGGGGCAAGCGCCTGAAAGGCCTGCGTGGCCGTATTTTCTCTGGTGAGGTTTTCTCTGGCACTGAGGCGGTGAAGCTGGGCCTTGTGGATGATATTGGTGATCTGCGCTCTGTGCTGCGTGATCGTTTTGGTGACAAGGTGCGCATGAAGGTGTTAGGCGATAAAAAATCAAGGCTGGGCAGTCTGTTAGGCTTTGGGCGCAATACAGAATCGCTTAGTCCCCTTGGCCATATAGCTGACGGTTTGGTTGCGTCTGTGGAAGAAAGGTTATACTGGAACCGCTTTGGTTTGTAGGTGGAGAGATGAGAGTGACAATAGATAAAGCGCACCAGGAACAATTGAAAGCCTATAGAGAAAGCATCGACAATATTGATGCTGCCCTCGTTTTCATGCTGGCGGAGCGTTTCAAAATAACCAAAGCTGTAGGCTTTTATAAAAAAGACCACCAGTTGCCACCAGCTGACCCAAAAAGGGAAGGGGAGCAAATTGCCCGCCTGCGGGCACTGGCAAAATCTGCCAACCTTGACCCGGAATTTAGCGAAAAGTTTTTACAGTTTGTTATAGAAGAAGTGATCCGCCATCATGAGCGCATTATGGAAGGAACGTTATAAGCAATGACAATTGATGGCCCAGACCAGCTAGAGAAACTCAAGGAAATCGGTGCTATCTGTCGTGATGTGCTGCAGGCCACAGGCGCTGCCGTGCGTCCGGGCATTACCCCACTTGAGCTGGACGCCATTGCCGAACGCATGTTTGAAGAGCGCGGTGCTCGCTCTGCGCCTGTTCTTGCTTATAATTTTCCTGGTCAGGTGTGCATTTCTGTGGGGGAGGCTGTTGCACACGGTGTCCCGGATGACAGGCCACTCGCCGACGGCCAGCTTGTGAACATTGATGTATCCGCTGAGAAAGATGGCTTTTTTGCTGACACAGGTGCCAGTTTTGCGGTGGGTAAGATTGCACCTGATCAGCAAAAGCTGCTGGATGCCACCAAAGCAGCGCAGCGCAAGGCCATGTATGCGGCGCGTGCGGGGGAGCCGATTAATGTAATTGGCCGCACCGTAGAGCGTGAAGCCCGGAAACATGGTTTTAAAATTATCGAAGGGCTGGAAGGCCACGGTGTTGGCCGCTGGATTCATGAAGAGCCTTCTGTGCCAAATAAATATTATCCGGGCCGCCGCCTTCGCTTGCAGGAAGGGCAGGTTCTTACCATAGAGCCTTTCCTTGCCACTCACAGCGAACATTATGTGGAAGAGGCTGATGGCTGGACACTGAGCCTTGATAAAGGTGGTTTTGGTGCACAGTTTGAACATACCTTTGTGGTGACAAAAGGCGCGCCTATCGTGGTGACTGCTTAGGCCTTTTCTCAATTTATAATAGTTCCTATTCGTCACTCGCTGACCTGAATGGCGAGTCCACAAAACAATTACAAATGCTATGGATGCGCCGGTCAAGCCGTCGCATGACGAAAGGACAAGGTGCCCTGCGAAACGACTATTGGATTCTGTGGCTTGACCGAATGTGGCTTGGCCGTTAGGTTGCGCGCCAGATAGAACACCAAATTCGGTTTGTAGCGCGGTCAGTATGACAATAAAGCCTAGTAAAGCGGGCGGTATGCCGTTCCAGAACATTATCCTGACGCTCCAAGATTATTGGGCAAGGCAGGGGTGTCTGATTCTTCAGCCCTATGACATGGAAATGGGCGCTGGCACCTTCCATACAGCAACCACCTTGCGTGCCCTTGGGCCAGATAGCTGGAATGCAGCCTTTGTGCAGCCGTGCCGCAGGCCAACAGATGGCCGGTACG
>JBNKGK010000165.1:0-7486 GCA_050289785.1 Kordiimonas sp. | reverse complement strand
CCTTGTTGCCGTGATTTTGCTCAAGAACGGTGCCTCTGTTGCCGTGCAGATCCATGGGCGTTCAGCAAATCCGTCCTAATCACCACGATTGAGGAAGCAGGTTAAGGTGGGCGTGGGTGCATTGGACTCAACAACCGGCAATAATTTTGGAAAACAGGTTGTGCGCGTCGCGTCAGAATAAGACTTCCGGGCAGGTTAGAGAATATAGCCTGCCCTATTCTCCCACCTGTTTTTTCACCCAATCCAGATAAGCCTGATTACCACCTTCAATGGGCAAAACGGTGATGCACGGCACATCATAGCTATGCAACTCTTTTAATCGGGCAATGGCAGTATCCACTTTATCCCTGATGGTTTTCATGAAGACAGTTACTTCATTATCGAGCTGGATAACACCATCCCATTCATAGATAGAGCGTGTGCCCGCGTTCACGTTGGCACAGGCTACCAGCCGTTCTTTCACCAAAGCTGTTGCCATATGTACGGCCACATCCTGGCTTTCCGCCATCACATATAGCGTGACAAACTCACTTTTCTCGCTCATTTGGCTACCTTTTTTCTTTGCAGGTGCATCAAATATACTAGGGCCGCCAACACTACAACGCCGCCGCCCTGATGTGCTGTGCCCCAGTCTACAGGGATATCTTTCAGTAACATGGTAACGCCAAGATAAATTTGCAGCCCCACAGCAATAAAAAGAAGCACGCCAGCCTGAACGATTTCCATACTGCCGCGAAGGGATCTCAGGAAAATGGCAACAACAAGGGTTGTTAATAGATAGGCACCTATTCGGTGGTCAAACTGGGTAGTAATAGCGTTATCAAGCAGGTTTCTCCACCACGGGGAAAGGTGCATTAAGCCCTCTGGGACAAAGCTATCCCCCATTAAAGGCCATGTATTGAAAATATGACCAGCCTTGAGGCCTGCCACCAGCCCGCCCATAATAAGTTGAAGAACAAGCACCAGCATGGCTGTGTGAGTTAAAGGCTTCAGGCCTTTTGGTGTGTGTGCTGCCGGTTTTGGCCTAAGAAGAGACAAAGCAGTCCAGAACAAACAGGCAAATATAAACAGCGCAAGGGATAGATGCGCTGTCAGGCGGTAATGGCTTACCGCAGGCTCATTAACGAGACCTGATTTTACCATATACCAGCCGAGTAGCCCCTGTGACCCGCCAAGCAAAAACAGGAATACCAGCCTTGCTTTATAGCCTTGGGGAATGCGGCCTTTCAGCCAAAACCAAAGGAATGGTACCAGGAAAAACACGCCAATGAGCCGCCCCAGCAGCCTGTGGCCCCATTCCCAATAGAAAATACCCTTGAATTCCTCAAGGCTCATGCCGTGGTTTTTAAGCCTATATTCTGGGCTTTGTTTGTAGTTTGAAAACTCTGCCTGCCACTCGCTGGTATCCATTGGGGGCAAAACACCGGTAACGGGCCGCCAGTTTACCATGGAGAGGCCAGATTCGGTGAGCCGCGTGGCACCGCCAACAACAACCATGGCAAACACTATGAAAGCCATGAATAAAAGCCAGATGCCAACGGCGCGACGATCTTTTTGTGATGCATATATCATGGTGTGAAGGGCTACCTCGGATCAACTGGATATACAAGTCCCATTATGACGCAGTTTATGGCCGTCTATGGCGCATCAAGCGCCATTCAAGAAGGGCCAAGCCATAAAAAATACACACGCCCATTAGGCTGAGGAGAATAAGGCCTGCAAACATTTTCTCAACCTGCAGCCGGTTGCCTGCTTCCAATATGCGCCAGGCAAGGCCTGTGGAGCCACCAGAACCAGCCACAAATTCTGCAACGACTGAGCCAATAAGCGCCAGCCCACCACTCACCTTCAGGCTTGCCAGCAGGTATGGCATGGCAGTTGGCCATAAAAGCTTCCAAAACCGCTGCCACCTTGTGGCTTTATAAAGGGTGAACAGATCACTTAGGTTCGGATCTACAGCACGCAGCCCTGCAGACATATTAGCAAGAATGGGGAAAAAGGCAGCGAGCCACGCAATGATGACAAGAGCGCGCTCCACATGATCAATGCCTACCCATATCAGCACCAGCGGTGCCACAGAAACAATGGGAGTAACCTGCAGAACCACAGCAAAAGGATAAAATGTCATTTCGAACAAACGGCTGAGACTGAAGAGAAGCGCTAGCATCACACCGCTTAGAATAGCGAATCCCAAGGCAGTGACGGTCACTTTTAATGTGGCGGCTGCTGCACTCATCAAGGAGGGGAAGTCTGTTAGAAAGGCCTCAAGCACAGCTCCCGGCAGCGGCAGGATGAATTTGGGAATATCCCAAAGAAGGACGGCCACATGCCAGAAGGCAATCAAGGCAAAAAGGGCTGCTAGTGGCAGGAGGGTCTGTTTCATGCTTCTTCCCCTAACAAATTGCTGATTTGCTGCACAGCGTGGGAAAAAGCTGCAGAACCTCTTTGGTCAGAGGCGGAAAGTGTACGATCCAAAGCGGGCTTTACTTCACCCGCAATCATGCCCTCTTTCATCACCAGCACTGTATCAGAGAGGTAGGCGGCTTCATAAACACTATGGGTCACAAAAAGAGTGCTCCACCCTTGCTCTGCCGTCAGCTTCAAAAGAAGCTGGTTCATCTGAAAGCGCAAAATTTCATCAAGGGCTGCAAAAGGTTCATCCATCAGCATCAGATCGGGCTGGGAGCACAGGGCGCGGGCAATTGATACGCGCATTTTTTGTCCACCAGACAAGGCGTGAGGGTAGCGATGTTCAAACCCCTCTAAACCCACAGTTTTTAAGGCATCTAAAGCTATTTCGGTGCCCTGTTTATTCTGTAACTTGAACGGCAGGCAAACATTACCAAGCACCGTAGCCCAGGGCATCAGTGCAGAATCCTGAAAGACAAAACTTACATTTGAGGAAGCCTTATCCCATATAACCTCCCCCGCTTTAGGGGGTATGAGGTCAGCAATTAGTCGCAGAACGGTGGATTTGCCACACCCTGAAGGGCCCAAAAGTGAAACAATTTCACCTTTTGTGATGCTGAAGGAGATACCCTTTAAGACATCTGTTTCCTGATAGGAAAATTGCACATCCTTCAGGGCCAGCATCTTACTCAGCCTTGTTTTGAGGCAGAAAGTCTAAAGTGTAGGCGCTTTTAACATTCAGGCCTTTTTCGATAATACCCAGCGCAGCCATTTCATCATAGAAGGTTTGCCAGCGCTCATCTGTCATTTGCCCAACCATGTCAGGTGAGCTGCCCAGCATATCATTTTCAAGCATGGCTTTATGAGCATAGGCAAGCAACTCCGGTGTCATATCAGGGTTATCTTTCAGGATAAGTGCATTGGCAGCATCTCTATCGCCCCACATATACTCACGCCAACCTTCAATTGTTGCTTTAACAAAATCATCTACTGTCTTTTTATTGTTAGATAAATAATCACCTCTAACCATAATCATGGCGGCGTAGCCGGGGTAACCCTCATCCGCGAAAAGAAAGACTCTTGGTGTCACGCCCGCTGTCTCTGCAGTGAAGGGCTCTGATGATAAATAGCCTTCTTGCACAGTGTTTTTATTCACCATCCAGGGTGCCAGAGAATAGGTATATTTCCTGATCTGGTCGTCAGTGTAATCAAAACGAGCCTTTAACCAGGGCCAGAAAGTGGCGACAGCGCTATCACCAATGAAAACAGGCATACCTTTCAGGTCTGCAAAGCCTGCGGCTTTCACATGAGGGTGAACCATCAAAACCTGTGGGTCTTTTTGGAATGACGCCATCACTACTTTCACATCTGCCCCTGCAGCGATCAGATTAAGGGGCTGAAAGTTATTGGACGCCATAGCAATATCAAGCGCACCAGCAGCCATGAGGCGTGGGTTGTCTGATTGTGGACCACCGGGCCTGATACGTACATTCAAGCCGTAGTTTTTATAATAGCCTTTAGCGAGGGCCTGATAAAACCCTCCATGCTCAGCCTGGGCCTTCCAATCCGTTGCAAAGGTAATATCAGTGCTTGCTGCGGGTGTTGCTGCAGCACCTATAAGCACCAGAGAGGCAAAAAGAGAGATAAATAAAGCTTTCATGGTGAAATTATAGCGATGTCCCTACGTTGTTCACAAGATGCCAAATCATCATTTCTTACGACGGCGACGGCCTTCATAAGGGTTCTCGCCCTTCTTCATGATGAGGCGAAGGGGTGTGCCGGGCAGATTAAAATCTCTCCTCAGCTCATTTTCCATGTACCTCTTATAGCTGTCTGGCAGATCGTCTGGCCTGTTACAGAACAGAAGGAAGGTGGGCGGTCGGGTTTTAATCTGGGCACCATAGCGGATTTTAATACGCCTGCCTGCTACTGAAGGTGCTGGATGTTTTTCCAGTGTGTCGGAAAGCCAGCGGTTGAAGGTGGCTGTTGGGATACGCGCGTTCCAGATTTCATAAGCCTCGGCAACCGCAGGCATCAGATGCTGGGTGCCTTTACCAGTGAGAGCAGAGAAGGTGACAAATTGCACGCCCTTACTTTGTGGTAGGCTACGTGTGAGCGCATCTTTAAGCTGACGCTGCACAGTAAGCCGGTCTTCTACCACATCCCACTTATTGAGTGCGATAACGAGTGCTCTGCCTTCGTCTATCACACGCTCAGCAATTTTTAGATCCTGCTTTTCAATGCCAATTTCAGCGTCCAGCAACAGCACAACAACTTCCGCAAATTGAACGGCACGGAGTGTGTCAGCTACTGAGAGCTTCTCGAGCTTTTCTGTTACGCGGGCTTTTTTCCTGAGGCCTGCGGTATCAAACAACCGGACAGGTAGATCATTCCATTCCCAATCTACAGAGATAGAATCACGAGTGAGGCCTGCTTCCGGGCCTGTAATCAGGCGGTCTTCTTCAACAAGATAGTTGATAAGTGTGGATTTGCCTGCATTTGGCCTACCTACGATGGCCAGCCGTAAAGGACGAATTTCTTCCTCTTCGCCCTCAGGGTCAACGAACTCATAGTCCATATCGCCTTCAGTTGGGCCTGTATCCCGGTCAGACCTGTCAGCATTTTTACCATCATCTTCACCTTCATAAGGATCAATGCCTTTTTCCTTAAGAGCCTCAACAATTGCTTGATACAGCTCACCCAGCCCTTCGCCGTGTTCCGCTGAAAGGCCTATTGGTTCCCCAAGGCCAAGGCTATAGGCTTCATAAATGCCATCGACAACGGCGCTTCCCTCGCATTTGTTGGCCCCTAGAAGCACTGGGGTATCACTTCTTCGCAGCCAGGCGGCAAAATGCTCATCCATGGGGGTAACGCCCTGACGCGCATCATAAAGCATCAGGGCTACGTCAGCATCAGCAATAGCGCGCACTGTCTGTTTGCGCATTCTGTCAGACAGGGAGCCTTCCTCGCCCTCTTCCAGTCCGGCTGTATCAAACAGCCGAAACTCAAGGTCTGCGATGCGGCCTTCTGCTTCCCGTCTGTCGCGGGTCACGCCAGGGGTGTCATCAACAATAGCGATGCGCTTGCCAACCAAACGGTTAAACAGCGTGGATTTTCCCACGTTGGGACGGCCAACAATGGCTAGGGTAAAACTCATGGATTTTGTTCCGAAAGGCGCGCTCTAACGATACGCGACCAGTTCACCTTTATCAGTTAATGTGATGAATGTACCATCAACAACAATCGGGTCCGTTGTGGCACCGCCCGGTAGCTTGGCAACGCTCAAGACTTCACCTGTGTAGGGTGAAATGCTTGCGATATAGCCGTGGGAACTTGTTGTCAGCAGCCGGTCACCGGCAAGAATAGGGCCATTCCATTTGATCAGGCCTTTACGCTTTTCCTGCTTTTGAAAGCGCTGCATCTGGGTAACCCACCGTACACGCCCGTCACCAAGAGCTACACAAATAATCTGTGCATCCACGGTGGTGAGAAAGCCGAAGTTGCCGGCAATTAGTGGTGTGTTCACGCTGGCAATATCTGCTTCCCAGGACCGTTCACCACTGCGCATGTCAATGGCAACCATTCTGCCCGCGTGGCTTACAGCATAAACTTTACCGTGATCGATCACTGGGCTACCGTCAATATCAGCAAGTGTTGCCAGTGGCGTAAGCCTGCGGGAGCTGGAAAGGGAATCTTGCCATAACACACGCCCATTGGCGCCCCTGAGTGCAATCAATTCGCCGGAAGACAAGGCAACAACAATAGCAGAGCCATCATAAGCAGGGCTGGCAGCCCCGAGCATACCAGCGCTTTCCGCGATACCTACCTGATCCCACACCAGATCACCATTTTTTGCATTGAGAGCAACAATCTGATTGTCATGGGTAACAGCAAAAACGCGGCCATCCGTTGCCGTAGGGGCCCCGCGGAAAGGTACCTGGGCCTTATAACGCCATAATTCACTACCGCTATCAGCATCAAGAGCCACCACAAGGCCGTAGCCAGAGGTTACGAAAACCGTACCAGCGTGATAAGCGACACCTCCGCCATAACCAACCTTACTGCGCTCATCGCTGTTGCGGACTTTCGCATGCCAAAGCTTTTTGCCGTTATCAAGGGAAACAGCTGCAACATCACCATTTACATCAACAGCAAAAATTTTACCTTCAGCGGCTATGGGGCCGGAGATAATGTGTCTGTATTTCTGCGTGCCGGGGCCGATGTTTGTGCGCCATACTTGAGAAAGAGTATCGGCAAGCTGCAGATGCTGCACAGCATGAGACCCATTACCACCCACTTGTGCCCAGTTACCATTGGTGTATGGGCGTGGAAGAACCACGGGAAGGTCATTGATTGAGCTATCTGCATCCAGGGTCTCTGTGGAACTGAGGATAGCAATCCTCTCCCTGCCCTCGTCGTCATAGGCGTCTTTTGGTTTACCACTACCTTTGAACAGGCTGCAGGCAGAGAGCAAAATGACAGTGGAGAGAAGAAGGCTATTACGTGTTATTGATGTTTTTGTCATTGGCCATCCTCTTCAGGCATCGCTACTTCGCCAGCGTCCGCTGTTTTTATTTGCGTGGCAATATATTTGCGCATCTGGTCTGCTCTGGTTTTGATAGAGTCAGGTGTTTCAATATCATCGGCCAGCAGATTAAACTTCGCTGTTGCAGCGTCAAAATCTTTTTCAGCCATATCAAGCAAGGCGAGCTGCTCCTGTGCTGTATAATACCACGGCTTACCCTTCACCGCGATGAGTGAGAGCAGGCTTCTTGCTTTGGCATTTTTTTCACTGGCTGCGAGTAGCATAGCTTGACGAAGCTGTGCCAGTTCTCTCAGGCTTTCGTCAACAGAGCTGTTGGTTGCAATGTCACTATAGAAGCCAACAGCTGCCTCGGTTCTGCCTTCGGCTTGGGCAGCCGCAGCCATGCGAAACTGTGCCAGTATTGCATAACTGCCTTTAAGGTTAGGAAGAGCCTTTTCCCACTCTGCAATGGCGTTAGCGCCTTTTTCAGTCGCTGCAGTTTCAGCTTGCCCGAATGTGGAGGAAAGCCCTTCCTGCTTGGCGTGCATTTGT
>JBNKGK010000164.1:0-7497 GCA_050289785.1 Kordiimonas sp. | reverse complement strand
AGCATGACCGCGTTCTGCTCATCGGTGCAGATGCGCCGCAAATTTCCAAAGACGTTCTGGAAACGGCGATTGTCGAACTTGATGTCCATGATTTTGTGATCGGCCCGGCGCGGGACGGCGGCTATTACCTGTTTGGCGGACGCATCCCAACAGAGCAGAAAATATGGACTTCCGTGCCCTGGAGCACCAGCATGACCCGGGGGCGACTGGAAGCTGCCCTGCCATCAAAACCTGCCCATCTCAAGCTTTTAACAGATGTGGATACGGAAGGCGATCTGCAATATATTGCAAACGAAATGCCGCACGGGATGAGCACTGAACAAAAACAAATACTGGAATGGATCGAACACCATGAACGTTCTGTTTCTTTGCACGGGTAATTCCGCCCGATCTATTCTTGGCGAGGTGATTTTTAATGATCTGTTCTCAAAATATGGCTACGCCTTCAGTGCCGGAAGCAAGCCCATGGGCAAAGTTAATCCGCTTGCGCTAAAAGTGTTACAAAATCATGGTCATAACACGGGAGGCTTACAAAGCCAGCCAGTCGATGAATTTCTTAATAAGCCAATTGATTTGGTGATAAGCGTTTGCGATTCTGCTGCACAGGACTGTCCCATCTGGCCCGGTAAAGGCACCCCCGAGCGCTTGCATTGGCCATTGCCTGACCCAAAGAATGAAAATGATTTTGAAGGCGTTTATGAAGAATTAAAAATCAGGCTTTCTGACTTTCTTTCTCGTTCGTAACGCTACACGCACCACCACCTAACACGCAGAATTTTGCACAGTGAGGGTGGTTAAGGTGAACGGATTTAGATGCTTCCTTTAATGTCTGTCCCACCTTGAATTGCTGGTCATATGCCAAGAGGGTACACGCCATAATGGAGGGTTTGTCGTCGCCCTTGCGTTTCACCACCATGCGCGATGAGGCGCACATCATATCATTTGGATCGACCCCTAAAATATCCCAGCAGGCGGTCGTGATTTCCAGGACAGGTGCGTTTGCATCCATTTCAGGAAAGAGCATTAACCGCTTCTTATCATAAGCATCAATGTTAATGCCGTTTTCTTTAAAAAACGTATCAAAGCCATCGCGCAATTTGTACTCGTCTTCACTCCAGCGAGTGCGTCCGGCAACATCAATAGTAAAACCGTTATCGGAAAGCCACTTCAGCCCCAGAGCCATCGGCTCCCACGATCTTGGGCCGCGCTCTTCCTCATGTAGTTCGCGTTTGAAATGATCAACGGAGACGCGGATGGTCAGTAAATCACCATAGCGTTCCTTTAATGCCAGCAGTTCATTTTCGCATTTCATCATCGGGCGCATGGCGTTAGTCAAAGCCAGAATCTTGAAACCCCGGCCAAGGCATGCCTCCATGATCGGAATGATGTCTGGGTTCATGAACGGCTCGCCACCGGTAATGCCTATTTCCTCAGTGGGGTAGCCTTCTCGTTTAATCTCATCCAGATAAGAAACCACTTCTGTATGGGTCAAATACACAAGCGCATCGTTTTTCGGTGTGGATTCAATATAACAATTGGTGCAGGCCAAGTTGCACAGGGTTCCTGTGTTGAACCACAGTGTTTTTAGCGCGGTTAAATCCACCCATGCGCGTTTCTCACCCTTGGCGGTGACAAGGAGATCGGAGAATTTCTGTTTCGTGGCGTTTTTAGCACCCATGCAACTGCCCTTTTACCTTATTTACCTTAACCATAGGGTCTTCGTTTTAGATGACTAAAAAGTTACATATCTAATAATATGAACGAGGGGTGGCGGTTCAGTTTGAATAGCCCCTAGAGTGTAAGGGGCACTAACTCGCGAGACTCTTCATATTGTTAATTTCGTTTTTCTCTCAAAGATTCATAGGGTGTTTTTCCGTTGTGAGCGCGTGAAGTGCTGGAAGATAATGAAAAACCCTTGAACAAAGCGGTTGTGGCAGCGAGTGAAGCTGTTGCTCAAGCTAAATCAGCCCTAGCTGCCAAGGCTGAAACAGAGGTAGATCAGGCCAAAGTGACTGCGGCAGAAAAGGACGCCGAGCACGAAAAGGCTGAAGCAGCTCAAGCCGAATGGAAAATTGCGTTGTCAGACAACTTAGCGGCTGCCACAGATACCTATGCTCTAGGCAACGGTGGTCAGGTAGCGTTCGTAGCTGTCCTTGCGTTCCAGTTTAATTTTGCCATCACGGTCCAGCACAATCAGGTCTGGTTGGGCTACACCGTTGAAGTGATGGCACTGCACCAGTGTGTAAACCGTTTGGTCGATGAAGGTGATCGTGTCTCCCACCTTCAGTTCTTTGGGGAAACTATAATCGCCGATTATATCGCCGGTGAGGCAGGTGTTGCCACCAAGAAGGTAGGTGTATGTGTCAAGGTCACGGCCGAAAACACCTTCCTTGATTTCTACATTATAATCTGGGCTTTCCAGCACATCTGGCATGTGATTTTTGGCGCTCACGTTCAAGATGGCGATGGGCCGTTCATTATGGATAAGGGAAAGTACTCTGGCCTTTAAAACACCCACGCCTGCATAAACATGCTCACTGGGTTCTATATAAACCTCCAGCCCATAGCTGGATTTCAGGCGTTTAACGACGGAGGCCAAAAGATCATAATCATAGCCTTCGCGGCACACCATATGCCCGCCGCCCATGTTCAGGCGTTCCACTTTATCAAGCAGGCCTGGGTATTTTTTCTCAAGCGTTTCCACGCAGCCTTTCAGGTCTGTCGCTCCCTGTGAGCAAAGCGCATGAAAATGCACCCCGGTTACGCCGTATTTTTCAATATCGTCGGGGCGGAACTCAGCGGCTGTGATGCCAAAGCGTGAGAAAGGTTTATTGGGGTTGTAGCCTGCAAAAACAGCAGTTTCCATATCCTCATGCTGCAGGTTCAGGCGGATATCGATCTTGACACTTTCAGGCACTTTGTGGGCGAAATGGGCCAGGTCCTGATGGGAATTAAACACCACATGGCTGCTATAGCTCATCAGTTCATCAAATGTGTCTTCATCATAGGCAGGGCAATAGGTGTGCATTTCGCCCTGATAATGCTCAGCGGAGGATCGGGCCTCATTAAGGGATGAAGAGGCCACACCATCCACATATTCGCTCACCAGCTCAGCAGAATGCAGGGGGTTATATCCCTTGAGCGCCAAAAGGATTTTCAGCCCACAGCTTTCCTTGAAGCGTTTCAGTTCTTTCAGGTTTTCTTCAAACCGTGCTTCATCAAAAATATGGGTTGGCCGTTTTGGCGCGCTCAGGTCTGTCATAGGCTGATCTTTTCACCCCCAGCATCAAAGCTCTCTACCTCAAGGCCGTAGCGTGCAGTTAGCTCATCAAACAGGGTAACGGACAAGTTTGGCAGGTTCTCTGGCACATAAACACCCGTGCCCTCGAACTGCACCATGGCATCCATAAACAGGCAGGCAGGCACGCCTGTGCTCCATGCCACAGCGCCTGTTTGCGTGTCAGCGAAACAGTCTTCATGCAACATGCGCCACACGCTGGTCAGGGCATCAACATCACCTGCAGCCTTTGTTTCCACTCGCATACCAGCGGGGCCTGTGACCAGCGGGGCTACATCACGCGGGTGTGGCATCAGGGAGGCGAGGAAGCGGATTGGGATAATCTCACCGCCTTGACCGTCAGATACAGGTTCCACGCCCATCAGGCCAAGATCACGGAACAGCTTGAAATATTTGATATAATCTTCGCCGAAGCTCATATAATTATAGATGTTCTTGATGTGCGGGAATGCCAGATTAATGGTTTCCTGCTCTTCATGATAAATGGTATTAAAGCCAACCGGTGTATCATCACCAATGCCCAGTGGGTCAGTGATGTAAAAACGTTCTGAGAATGCGGGTACTTCTGTCCACACGCCATCTTTCAGAAATTTGGCAGGGTTATCCAGTTCCTTCAGGTTATCTTCGGCAGCGAAATTAGTTGCCCATGGGTATTTATTTTGTGAGCCACCATTATAATCAAAAATTTTCACGCTGTCGCAGGGGCGGCGTTCATCATGGAAGCGGGCAAGAAGATTGGTAATACCCGGTGACCCACCTGCGCCGAGAATGGCTTTCAGACCGCGCTTCTCAAACTCGGGTGACAAGGCCAGTTGCTGTTTGTAGCTGAAACCTTTGGTGTCCAGTTCTTCATAACAGGCGGTATCCACGTAATGGCAGTTTGTGTCCAGTGCCAGATGCATTAGCTTCATATCAAGGTAGGGCGAGCCAAGATTGAAAATCAGCTGGGGTTCAGTGCCTGCCGTGGTGGTAATAAGCTCACCAAGGGCTGCCGTATCATTATAAACATCAATCTGTCTGAAGTTTATATGAGTTGCGCCGAGGTCTTTTTTCAGGTTTTCCTCAAGCAGCTCCAGGCCGCCAGAGCGGTTCGCTGCGACAATGGTAATGGTCTGTTCTCTATAGAGTTTGACCAGCTTGTAGAGGGCGGCTTTTGCAACTTCACCTGTTCCGATCAGGTAGATTGTGCCGTTCATCAGGTTTGGCTTTGTCATGGGGTTCGCATCTTCCAAAAACCGTACAGTGTCAACAGCCGTGGCCTTACTGCACTATGTGGGCCCAAAATGCGCTTTGGGTTCATTACCTAGAGCGGCTTAATAAATGGTTTTGCCCGCGCTTTCCATATGTTTTGCTGGAAAAAGAGATGAAATTTGTTCTGATACAACCTGATTTTCAGGATTCATTCAGGCACAGGATCAGCTCACGCACTACTTTGGCGGCAAAAACGTCACTATTGCCTGTTGGGTCAATGGGTGGAGAAAGTTCCACCACATCACAGCCCACGAAATTTTTGTGCCTGAGTATTTTGCATAAACTGACAAAAGAGTGGAAATCTTCACCACCAGGTTCTGGGGTGCCGGTGCCGGGAAAGAAAGAAGGATCAAAATAATCTAAATCAAAGGTCAGATAAACCGGCCTGTCATCAGGAATGGCTTTCACCTGCTCAAGAAAAGCGGTTCGGCTTTTCACCAGAGTGTTGTTCTCGTTCATCCAGCGATATTCATCTGCTGTACCGGAACGAATGCCGTATTGGATAAGGTTATGGTCTGGCCCAAAATGGTCAAGTGAGCGGCGAATAATCGACGCGTGGGAATAGTGATAATCCAGATAGCCATCTCTTAGGTCAGCATGTGCATCGAGATGGATCAGACACAGATCAGGATATTCCTGCAAATAGGTTTTGATGGGTGCCCATGAAATGGAATGCTCACCGCCTAGGGTCATCACCTTGATGCGATTTTCCCGAATGCCGGCTTTTTCAAAAATAGCCAGGAAATCATCGGAGGCTTTTTGCCATGCGGCTTCAACGGCTTTGTGCCCTTCTTCTGTTTCAGCCTCTTCCGGGGTGGGCACAGGGCCGGTGTCCAGGTTACCCAGGTCAACGAACTCAATATTTTCAAGGTCTAATTCGAGATAGGGAGACCAGGTTTCAATACCGTCAGAAACAGCGCGCAGGGCATCCGGGCCATCTTTGGTACCTTTACGGAAACAGGCGGTGCCGTCAAACCCGAAGCCGATCAGGTGAATAGCCCCTTTAAAAAGGGCGGCCTCTGTTCTGGCCTGATTAAAAAACATGTTCGGGCGTAACAAAGGTAAATCAACGGATTGCAACAATTGCATACTTGTTTCCTTGGCACTGATACAAATTGTCTGTCTGACATTTAGGAATGCATTTCCTTCTCTGAAAGATCAACTACTCCATTTTATACAGAGTGCAATTGTTTTTTATGAGCTTGGCCCAATCGCTGATATTTGAAACATGAGAGCGGGTTATGCTGATATTGCGTTTTGGGTATGGATTCTTGTCTCTGCTTTGAAAGCGATCTCGAAGAGGGTGCCCTCGCCGGGGGGGCTGGTGCAGGAGATAGTGCCCCCCAGTTTTTGGCGGATGATTTCATAAACGATATTCAATCCAAGGCCTGTGCCCCCTTGTCCTCGTTTAGTGGTGACAAAGGGGTCAAAAACTTTGCCGATCAGGTCATCAGCTATCCCTTTACCATCATCATGATATCTTAGATGTATGTAGTTATTTCCCTGTCGTTCTAACCTGATCGTTATTTCACCTTTTTGCCCCGGATCATAGGCGTGGATAATTGAGTTGGAGATCAGATTGGTTAGTATCTGGCCAAAGGCACCGGGCAGGGTTTCTATTTCCAGCGTTTCGTCGCAGGCAATATTGATCGTATGTTGGGCCTTTTTGAGCTGAGGCTTCAGGCTGAGCACCACACTATTAATATATTCACATATATTAAAGAACCTGATTTCTTCTGCATTTTGATCAACCGCCACCTGTTTGAAGCTTTGCACCAGTTCTGCGGCTCTGGTTAGATTGTTGGATAATATCTTGAAGGCTTCATCAGAGGTGTTGAGGAAGTTTTCCAGGTCTTCCTGTGTAATCGCGCCGCTTTCATAAGTTTCTCTGAGGGTGATGATGCTGTCGGCAATATGCGAGGAAGCAGTGACCCCTATTCCCAGAGGGGTGTTGATTTCATGGGCGACACCTGCCACCAGCCCGCCAAGAGCCGCCATTTTTTCCGCCTGAATGAGCGAGGATTGGGTTTCCTTGAGTTCAGTAATCGTCTTTCTAAGCTCTTTCCCTCGTTCCTCAAGCTCATGAGTGCGTTCCTGCACCCTTGTTTCAAGGTTTGTTTTATGCTGTTGAAGCTGCTTGTTGAGATTGAGCAGTTCTTTTTCCTTGTCATTCAGCTCTTGTAGGGCCTCATCAAAAGATTCTATTACAACCCCCATGCCGTGCATGGGATTTGTTGTATCCAAATTAGAAAAAGAGGCGCCGGCTTTTTCGCCCAGTTGTACCAGCGCAGACAATTGTTTTTCCAAAGACCGGGTTAGGAGACGCGATAGCCACACTGCCAGACCCAGCAGGCTTAAAGCTGCAGCCATACCGAGGACACCAACAATGATGATATCTTTCCAGCTATGTTGGAATTGTACCTTCAGGTCATCAATTTGGGAGGTGCGTAACTGTGATAGGATAGCATTAAAGGCTTGATTATATGCTAGAAACTGCTCGTTGGCGATGACAAGTTCGCCTAAGGCAGATTGATGATCCACTAAATTCAATGCAACAGTATGATTTATTTGTGTCTGATAATCTTCCAGAAAAATCATCAGTATATCGTACATTTCTGGCGGGATATGTGCTTTGACGGAGCTGCCATTTAGGGCATTAAGCAGTTTTGTTCTTTCAATTTTAAGGTTGCTGAGGCGCTGTTGAGTTAGGTCTTCCAGTTGTTTTTTATCTGTCGCATCTGTGCGCTGTAGTAGATCAAATAGAGCAACATGCTCCTTGGTAAGGGATAGCTGAAGATTTGATAGATAACTAAGCTTCTCCAGCCGCCCGCTTATGCTGGTGTAGGTCCGTTCATTATTATGTCTGGCTTCCATGACAAATAAACCAGTGAGCAGAACAAGGAGGCTGAAACCCAGCAATGGGGCAATCATAAATCGCCTTCGTAGCG
>JBNKGK010000163.1:0-7636 GCA_050289785.1 Kordiimonas sp. | reverse complement strand
AGCGGCTTCCACCCTTACCTTCATTTCCGCGAACTCAGGCAGATATTTGGCTATGGAGTCATCCAGCAAAAACTGCCCTTCCTCGAAAAGCATCATGGCCGCTACACCGGCAATAGGCTTGGTCTGTGAATAAAGACGAAACAGAGTATCCGCTTTTAAGGGGAGGCTTTTTTCAACATCCTGGTAGCCAACTGTCTCGAAATGAACAATTTTACCATTTCTGGCCACCACCGTTAACGCACCGGGAATTTCTCGCGCTTGAACAAAAGCTTCCATAGCTGGTACTATGCGCGCTAGCCGCTGGGTAGACATACCCACCTCTTCCGCAGTGGCTTCAGGCAATCCATGCTGCTCCGCTGCGTGAACCATATTTAATGAAAGAACAGCTGCACTCAGCCCAACAGAAAAGAGCGAACTACGAACAAATTGAATGACATTCCCAAAGCGCATAAGGCTTATCCTCTTACTATCATTTGTCGTTAATATTTTTTTTATTTAGCCGCATTTTTATGCCGGCTTTAATTATGCGCCATTAAACTGCATTCATTATCAAGAGTCAATTTTAATGATTAATATTCGCATATTCGGACATTTGGATAATAGGCTACACTTAGATGAAATCCTCTCCTGCTGAACAAATTAAATTAAGGGGTCCTGACCCCAGTTAGACGCACAAACTAGGCAGGACCTCCACACAAATAAAAAGCCCGACCATTAGGCCGGGCTTTCATGAGCGAATTCAGCTTGCTTTATAGTGGCTAACAAACCTCAAAAAGGCCAGCGGCTCCCATACCGCCACCAACACACATGGTGATAACCACATATTTCACGCCGCGGCGTTTACCCTCGAGAAGAGCGTGGCCTGTCATCCGCGCACCAGACATGCCATAAGGGTGACCAATAGAAATAGATCCGCCATTCACGTTCAGGCGTTCATTTGGAATACCCAGTTTATCACGGCAGTAGAGAACCTGCACGGCAAACGCTTCATTCAGCTCCCACAGGCCAATGTCATCCATCGTCAGGCCGTGCGTTTCAAGCAGCTTGGGAATAGCGAAAACAGGGCCAATACCCATCTCATCCGGGTTACAACCACCAACAGCCATACCACGATAAACGCCCAGCGGCTGAAGGCCTTTCTGTTCTGCCACCTTACGTTCCATCATGACGCAAGCAGACGCACCATCAGAAAGCTGGCTGGCATTGCCGGCTGTAACCGTGCCACCTTCGCGAACAGCTTTCAGGCGAACCAAGTCATCCATTGTGGTTTGAGGCCTGTTGCCTTCATCTTTTGTGAGCGTTACCTCTTCATAGCCCACTTCACCAGTTTCTTTATTCACCAGCATTTTTGTTGCTGTTACCGGCACGATTTCCTCTTCGAAATACCCTGCCTCCTGTGCGGCAGCTGTACGCTGCTGGCTTTGCAGTGCATATTCATCCTGCGCTTCCCGACCGATGTTATAGCGTTTGGCAACTACTTCAGCCGTATCCAGCATTGGCATGTGAATACTGGGGGAAATCTCCATAAGTTTTTCATCAACAAAACGATGGGAATTGAAGTGATCATTCTGCACCAGAGAGATACTTTCAATCCCACCTGCCACAGCAATAGACATGCCATCATGCACAATTTGTTTGGCTGCTGTGGAAAGCGCCATCAAACCAGAGGAACAGGCCCGCTCCACACTCATACCAGAGACAGTATCCGGCAGTTCCGCACAAAGAGATATCTGACGCGCGATATTATACCCCGTCGTACCCTGCTGCTGGGCGCACCCAAACACGCAATCATCAATTTCACCAGGTTCAATACCCGCACGTTTTACGGCCTCAACAACAGGTACCGCCCCCATTGTCGCGCCAGTGAGGTTGTTAAAGGCCCCACGATAGGCTTTGCCAATAGGGGTTCGTGCTGTCGATACAATTACGGCTTCTCTCATCTTCTCATCCTTAATGAATTTAACTACCCAAATACCGTTTTAAAAGTACATTAACCTACAGATTTATAGGCGATTCGGCTCTCAGCAAAACGGCCATAACCAGATGCAAACCACAAATCAAAGATAAGCGGGCCTCTAAAATAAGAGGTTGGTATACATGCGGCTACCAACAAGTTTATATGGATGATATGGAATGATAAGGACGCCAGACAACCATAAAAACGAACATTCGTTATTTTCTCATTTTCCAGCGCTCTTTCAATTCTCTTTTAAGGATTTTGCCAATCGGATTACGCGGTAATTCATCAATAGGTCGAATGGCAGAAATACGCTGTACTTTACCAAGCGTGCCATTAACACGTGCCCGCAATTCTTCCAGGTCAAGCTTCTTATCTTTCGGCACAACGTAAGCAACCGGCGTTTCACCCCATTCTTTACTGGGAACACCGATCACCGCAGTTTCCAGCACTTCAGGCTGCACGGCAAGGACACGTTCAATATCAATCGCATAAATATTAAAGCCGCCAGTAATAATCATGTCTTTCTTACGGTCCAGCAGATGCAGGAAGCCATCCTCATCCAACCAGCCATTATCACCACTTCTATGGTATCGCTTCCCTGTTTCGTCATACCAGCTTGCCTCACGGGTTGCTTCTGGCTGGTTTTCATACCCAATCATCATCGCGGGGGACCAGCCAACAATCTCACCGACCTCTCCCTGGGGCAAAACCTCCCCGTCATCACTGATAATTTTCAAATCACAGTCTTTAGCGGGCTGACCAACCGTATCCAACTTATCCAGATGGTCATGAGCAACAAGCGCACAGCCTGGCCCACCTTCTGTCATGCCATAAAGCTCCAACAACCCGCCTGCCGGCCAGCGATCCAGAATTTCGAGCTTTTTTTCTTTATGAAGAGGGGCACCAATAGAGACTTTGGCTTCATATGAAGAAAGATCGTAACGATCAAAATCAGGGACGTTCAAAATACGCTCATACTGCACGGGCACCAGAATAGCATGGCTTATCTTCTCTTTCTCACTGATATTCAGGAACTGCTCCGCATTAAATTTTTCCATCAAAATCGCCGAGCCACCATTCCCCAATGACCCAAAAAGAATAAACACAGTGGTACTCGAGCACATGGGCGTGGAAATCAGTGTTTTGGATTTTGGTGACAACCCTAAATCCGCCAAAAGCATACACTCTCGTGCTTTATGGCCATGACTTTGCAAAATACCTTTTGGTTTGCCCGTCGTACCAGAGCTGTACACAAGATTGCTACCCGCCTCTAAAGACAAAGGGATATCTGGAGCAATGTCTGAGACACCCTCTATTAGCGCCTCCAAACTATCACGCCCCTCTCCTTCATAATCCAGGTTCATCAACCTATCACCAACCACAGAGGTTAGCTTGTGGGCTAGAGGCATAACCATCCCGGCAAACTCTTCGGACATAAGTAGAAAAGCAGAGCGACTATCATTAATCATACCGATCAGGTTTTCGGCAGATGCCATTGTTTGCAAGGGTACAATGCAGCCGCCAGCACGCAAGGTGCCAAAAACAAGCTCCACATAATGCAGGGAATTACGGGCCAGAGCGGCCACCCGCCCACCTGGTTTCAAACCAGCGTTTAATAAAGCATTGGCTACTTTGTTAATACGCCCATCCAGCTCCCTCCAGGTGAGAGAGCGTTTTGAATCACCAATAACAAAATCATCAGGGCACGCAGATGCCCAATGACGAAGTCGGGCATCAATAGTGATGATTTCCTCAACGGTGACCGCTGTTTCAGACCCCATGGTTTTCTCTCTATTCTCTTGTTCACTGCCCTGGAAGATTATGGCCATCCATTCAAATAGGCCACTATATGATCAACAGCATCCACTGCTTCAGGAAGCGCAGGAATAGCCGCCTGCCAAACATGGGGCATATGTCGCCATATCTCCATCTGCACATCCACACCCGCAGCTAACAATTTCTCTACATAATCAAAATGATCCAGAAGGCTATAATCCGGCTCGCTAAGTTGCAGCAGCATAGGAGGCAAACCTGTTACGTCACCATAGAGGGGGGAAATCAACGGATTATCAGGCTGGTCGTCACCCACATACATGGCGGCATGCAAACGTGCAATTTTCTTCACCGCCTGATCCTGCCTGTCGCCATTTTTCAGGGACCAGATATCCAGCCACGCGCCTATAGGCACCAGGGCGTCTGCCTGACGCATTCCTCCATCCCTGATGGCATAAGCTGCTGCCAGGGTTAGGCCACCACCAGCAGAATCGCCGGCAATGAACATGCGGGATGCCAGGGCCTTACCCTTAGGGCCATTTTCCAGAAGATAAGTGTAGGCTTCAAGAGCATCATCAAGCGCAGCTGGGAAGGGGTGCTCAGGCGCCTTGTGGTAATCCACGGCTAAAATGGCGCAATCACACTTTACGGCAAGCCAAGCTAAAAGCCCTTTTGCATATGTTTCCGGGGTACCCATTATATAGGCCCCACCGTGAAGATATAAAAGACGACGAGCAGCATTTGCAGCAGGGGCATAAACCCAAAAGGCTGGCAGTGCCCCCACCATAGTTTCTTCAATCATCACCTTTTCTGGTGGCAAGGCTGTGAGCCCTGATATCTGAGCTCTGGAATTCGCGCGTATGGCCTGCATATCTGGCTTATCCGCCGTAATATACTCAATATGTCTTTGGCCGTAAACAGAGGTCTTCTTTGTGATTTCCGCCAACTCAGGGCTGGGCTTATCACCACCAATATAAATGGTCACATCCTCAACTGTCTTTTCAGCAGAAAAGGCAGACAGGTTTCCCCAGAACATCATGGATATTAAAAGAGCTGAACAAAAGAATTTAAACACCTCCATCCCTCCGTTATGCTGTTAACGTATCCCTGAGTTCCCGCTTGAGGATTTTGCCAATGGGGCTGCGAGGCAGTTCATCCATAAAGCGAATTTCCGAGATACGCTGGGCTTTGCCCAGCTTGGCGTTGGCTTCTGTACGCAACGCTTCAGCGTCAATAGAAGAACCACTCTTAAGCACAACAAAGGCAACCGGCGTTTCGCCCCATTCCGTGCTTGGGGCCCCCACAACAGCGGCATCCGCCACATCCGCATGGGCAAGTAACACCTTCTCCAGATCAATGGCAAAAATATTAAAGCCGCCAGAGATGATCATATCTTTCTTGCGGTCCAGCAAATGGATGAAACCTTCATCATCCATCCAGCCTATATCACCACTTCTATGGTAGCGCCTGCCATCCATATGATACCAACTGGCTTCACTCGTTGCTTCCTCGCGGTTATGATAGCCATCCATCATGAGCGGGCTCCAACCCACCAATTCACCGGGGGTCCCCTGCGGGACTTCATTCCCGTTTTCATCCATGATTTTCAGGTCACCAACAGGCGAAGGCTGACCAACTGTTTCCAGCTTGTCAGGGTGTTCATGCGCCGCCAGCACACAGCCCACCCCACCTTCTGTCATACCATAAAATTCCAGCAGCCCCCCTGCAGGCCAGCGCGCCAGAATATCTTCCTTCACAGCCTTATGCAGCGGGGCACTGGTCGAAAATTTCCACTGATAAGAGGAAAGATCAAACTCATCAAAATTAGGCTCCGCCAGCAAGCGCGTATATTGAACCGGCACCAGCATGGCATGAGTGATTTTCTTTTCTTCACTCAATTTAAGAAAAGCCTGTGCATTGAACTTTTCCATTAAGGTAGCCGTGCCACCAGCCGCAATTATTGGCAGAAAGATGCCGAGGGTCGTGTTCGAATATAAGGGCGTGGACACCAAGGCCCGGCTATCAGCTGTCATATCAAAGGAGCCGGCAAGAAGCCCCCCCTCCACAGACCGATAGGCTCGGTTATGCATAATCCCCTTGGGAGTACCAGTGGTACCAGAAGAATAGATCAGGTTGAAGCCGTGTTTCTCATTCAGCTCCACGGTTGGGGCTTCTGTGCTGGCGCCTTCCACGAAGTCCGCGAGGGTGCCGTGCTCGTCATCCCCTTCATCCAGGAACATGATACCGGCCGGCAGAAGCGTTTTCAGGTCAGCTTTATTCGGCAAGATATAATCGGCATAATCACGAGACAGAAATAGATATTTAGCACCGCTATCATTAACCATACCAACCAGCGTTTCCGCGGAAGCCAATGTGGAGAGTGGCACCACACAGCCCCCTGCCCGCAAGATTGCAAAGAACAAAACAGCATAATCAACAGAGTTCCTTGCGAGCACCGCCACTTTATCATCAGGCTTAATGCCACCTGCGATCAACGCGTTGGCAAACTGATTGATCCGCAAGTCAAATTCCGCCCAAGTGAGCGACGTATTGCTATCTTCTATCGCGGTTTTTTCCGGGCTTAACTTCGCCACTGTTCTGAGGCGAATATCTACATCCGTATTATCTATATCGTCGATAGAAAGCAAAGCCTGACCAGACTTTGCACCCTGCTGTATAAATGACTGTTCCACTACACATTTCCCTCTGTCAAAATTGCAGCATCCCCTGCTTATGATAAGAATATGATTGAAGCCATACAGGCGTAGCCTATAAATTTATAGGAGCCACCTCGTATATATATGGTCAGACCTGATGAGATGATATTCTTCATCAACGGAAAGCTAACCCTGCAATTTCAGGTCATACTCATAAAAATGATTAATTTCAGCAGCCACCCTTTTTGGTGATTCAAGTGGCAGCATATGCCCTTCATCAGATAGAATGACTTCCTTAAACCTTTGCAGGCGCGAAGCCGCATCATGTTGTTCGGACGAAGGGATAACCTTATCCATCGCACCGTTGATGAAAAGCACGGGAGCTTCTATTTCATGCAACCTGTCAACGATGTTAAAATTAGGAAACTCATCCAGAATATAATATTCATGAACAGACTTCGGGACCAGGGATGCCGCATCAACAACCGCAGCCAATGCCTCATCCGATATCGACTTAACGTACATGGGCCTGTAATTATTAGCCATCTGAACGCGGTTTCCATGATTCTGTACCACAGACTTGAGCATCTCTTCATCAGTCCCGGCTGTACCATTGCCAGAAGCAGGAGCCAGCAGCGCCAAAGCCCTAAATAAACCGGGACTTTCAAGTTCACTAACAAGCCCAAGCAACCCACCCATTGAATGCCCTGAATAGATCGGTTTCTTGAGCCCCAACTGTTGAGTAACAGCAACTATATCCTTTGCGAGTTGGCGGAAAGTGAAACCCTCGGTGATGGCCACTGAACCACCATGTGACCTCACATCCAAGGCCGTTACCTTAAAATCAGCAAATAGAGCCTTAAACAATGGCTCATATAAATTACTCCTAATAGAATACCCAAGCACCGGATACAAGTACCAGTGCTTGGGGGATTGAATAACCTAGGCTGAATCGACATTCATTTTATCCAACAGTTTATGGAAGCGAGATATATGAAAGCCAGGAAGTTGTCTGATTTTCTGTCATATCGAGTTGCCAGCCTTCTGAATTGTTTCAACTTCCCAAAGGTTCTTTCTATAAGATTGCGTTTTTTGTATATTTTTTTGTCATAGCTTCGTTGGTCTGTTCGGTTTTTCCTTGGTGGGATGACAGCAACCGCCTTCATTTCCTTGATAGCACTGACAATTTCATCCGTATCATAGCCTTTATCAGCCAACACATAAGAGGGTCTAAACCCAGCTATCA
>JBNKGK010000162.1:0-7697 GCA_050289785.1 Kordiimonas sp. | reverse complement strand
TGTTAACTAACGATATGGGTGAATAGATAAAACAGAGTTTTGAGTGTTTTGATCAAGGAAAAATAGAAAAATTGAAACGATAGCCAGATTGGTCCGTCACAGAAGTGAGGCCATGTGTGACAAGGAAAAACATATGGCGGCATATCACTGACAACCAATCATGGGGAGGAACTCTTGATAAAAAAATCCTTATATAAACATCTTCTGGTCGGCACGGTTTCGGCTTTCGTGTTGTCCTGCACAGCGGGCGCGCTTGAGGCTCAGGAAGTTAAAAGCTTTGATATTGAGGCCAAAACTCTCTCGAAGGCGCTGCTCGATTTTAATGCTCAATCCGGCATTATGGTTATGGTCTCCGGTGATCTGGTGGAGGGCAAGCTGGCCCCGGCCGTGAAGGGGGAAATGGACTCCATGGAAGCGCTGGAGCGCATCCTGCGCGGCAGTGGTCTTGAATATCAAAAAGTGGATGACCACACAATTACGGTGAGTTCTGTTGATCAGGCTACTATGAGCACGTCAGATGCGATGGCTGACTCTGGGAAAGAGGCATCTTTTGTGCTGGAAGAGATTGTGGTTACGGCTACCCGTCGTTCTGCCAGTATGCAGGATGTGCCCATTTCCATTAACGCCTTCAGCGGTAACAAGCTTGAGGAAAGCGGTGTAACCGATGTTGAGGATTTACAGCTTTTGGCAGCTGGACTTGATGTTTCCAACACATTTGGCGAAGTTCGGGTTGCTCTGCGTGGTATTGGGGGTACTACCCAGTTTGGGCCGGGATCAGAGGAAGGCGTGGCCATGCACACCGATGGTGTTGTGCAGGCACGTCGGAAAGATCGTAGCATGGGCTTCTATGATATCGCCCGTATTGAAGTGCTAAGAGGACCTCAAGGCACTTTGTATGGTAGAAATGCAACCGGTGGATCAATCAATATCATTACCAATGCGCCAACAGAAACTTTTGAAGCCGGAGGAAGACTTACTTATGGTAATTATGACCTTATAGAAACGGAAGGCTATGCCAGCGGCCCGTTGATTGGTGACAAGCTAACCGGAAGGCTTGCCTTTAAGACTCGCCGGAATGATGGTTATACAGTTAATATTTTTGATGGTAGTCGTTATCACAATGATGATTTTGCTGCCGTTCGGGGCAAACTGCGGTTTGATGCTACAGACATGTTACGCATGGACCTTACGGCAGATTACGCACGAGACAGTGGTATTACGCCTCTTATTTATCAGCGCAATATAACAAATAGCCCTCTTCCATTTGAAAACCCACCGACCAATGGTTTCCTGCCATCCGGCCGCCGGATTAACCAAAATGACCGTTTTTTCAGCGATCATGAAGTATGGGGTGTTAGTGGTAAAATAGGATGGGATCTGGGGTCCATGACCTTGTCATCACTGACAGCATACAGGAAGACCGATGTTAATCGTGCGGTTGATAATGATGGTAGTCCATTATCTATTCTTGTTAATGACTTGGACAGGCGTATAAGTAAGCAGCTTTCTCAGGAGTTGACTCTGGCATCTGCGGGAGAGAGTGATCTTGAATGGGTGACCGGCCTGTTTTATTTCTCATCCAATCAAAGCGGGGAAACCATATACAGTATCCCTACTTATTCTATAGTTGTTGATAATTCCTTGTTGGCCCTGAAAACAGATGCGTATGCTGTTTTTGGCGAGGTAAGTTATCCTGTTTTACCCCGTGCAACACTGACCGTGGGTGCCCGGTATTCCTATGAGGAAAAGTCACTGGATGAGGGGCCATTGGGACAATTATCAGATGATTGGGGATCTTTTACACCTAAGGTGGCTCTCAGTTATGCTGCAACAGATAACCTGTCGGCTTATGTAACTTTCTCAAAGGGCTTCAAGGCGGGTGGATATAATGGTGCCCAGCAATTGGGTGGAGCTTACGACCCAGAAAAGGTTACCAGTTATGAAGCCGGAGTGAAATTTGCTTCTGATGATAATCGTTTCAGGGCAAATGGTGCTGTTTTTTATATGGATTATACGGATCTTCAATTGACGTCCATTGTTACAGATCCAGATACAGGTGTTACCGACGGTGTTGTTAATAATGCGGCGGCTGTGACAATCAAAGGGGTGGAATTTGATATTCAGGCGAGGCCTGTTGAAAGCCTTTCATTTGATGGCAATCTTTCCTATCTTGATGCAAATTTTGACTCATTCCCAAATGCTATTAATGCTGTACAGGGTAATGCTACTGTTGATGCAACGGGTAACCGGATGCCCAATGCACCCAAATTTTCCTTCAACCTGTCAGCAACTTATACTGCCACCCTCGGGGATTGGGGTTTTGCCCATTTGCGCGGTGAATATTTTTATAAAGGGCGCACTTATTTCACGCCTTTACAGGAGGATTCTGAATCCCAAAAGGCATTTGGTATTGTTAATGCCCGCTTGACCTTTGAAGAGATGGAAGGGCACTGGGAAATTGCATTTTGGGCCAAAAATATTGCGGATAAGCTGATTGCAAACCAAAGAACGCAATCTGGTAGTGCGCTTTATGGTCGGCCGCTGTTTATTAACTATCTGCCACCCCGCACTTACGGCGTTACAGTGGGGTATCGTTTCTAGGCAAAATTCAACCATAACCCTGGTGTTGATCAGGGTTATGGGAAGCTGGAGGAAGGAACTGAAAAGCGGCTGGCCCGGGTGGCAGATGAATACCGCAGGTTATGCTGCCGTATGGGCGGAAGAGAATACGCGGGAAAGCCTGTTTGCCGCTATGAAACGCCGCGAGACCTATGCGACAACGCGCCCGCGCATGACAGTGCGTTTTTTCGGTGGCCGGGTTATGAACAGGATGATGCCTTCCGGCCAGACCTCGCAAAAATCGGCTATGCTGACGATGTGCCGATGGTGACACAGGAACGGGCCTACACATCTCCCATTTGGTACACGCCATAGATAAGAATAGACAAGCGGTTATTTTGAAACCGGGCTTTATTACAGTCTCACAGGCTGAAGCTTTCATGAACGAGAGCCTCAGTCGGTAAACGTTGCCAGAAAATGACAGGGGACCTGCTCAAGGGGAACGCTCGCCGAAGGAGAGAATAATAAATTATCGGAATATTTCTTGCTCATAGTCTTGAGTTGTTGACAGAGAGGACCTATCTGTTTTCAGGTCTTAAGTTCTAACTTTAAGACTTCAAGAAAGTGCAGCGAGGAAAATGCCATGTTTGATGTATCTGTCAATACCCCGGAAACTGTTGGGATGAGTAGTGAGCGCTTAGCTCGCATTCGGCCTGTTATGCAGGGATATGTGGATCGGGATGAAGTGCCGGGCATTGCCACCATGATTGCCCGCAAAGGGAAGGTGGTGCATCAGGAAGCCATTGGTTTTATGGATAAGGCGCAGGAAAAAGCCCTGCAGCCAGACACCATCTTCCGCCTCGCTTCCATGACCAAACCGATCATTGGTGCACTTACCATGGTGCTGTTTGAAGAAGGGCATTTTGGCCCCAACGACAGGCTGGATAAATATCTGCCAGAGTTTGCGGATATGAAAGTGCGCACAGTGAATGCTGCCGGTGATGTAGAGCTGGTGGATGCAGCGCCTATCACCATCAAACACCTGCTTACTCACACAGCGGGTTTACCTTATTTTGTCTCTGCCGATGAAGTAGGCATGGGGCTAAGGAAAGATGGCCTCACCGGTGTTCATGCCCGTCTGGGTGAGTTGAACCTCGAAAACTATGTGAAGAAACTGGCCACCTATCCACTCACGGCCCAGCCAGGCACAGAGTGGCGCTATAGTGAAGGCATGTGCGTGCTTGGCCGTCTGGCCGAACTTGTCTCTGGCATGTCTCTCGGCGAGGTGATGAAAGACCGACTTTTTGACCCACTTGGCATGGTGGACACAGGCTTTTATGTGCCTGCGGATAAAGCAGACAGATTGAGCCATCTTTATCTACCTGAGGTGCCATTTGATCCAAACTGGCCCACCAGCAATGGCGGTGATTTCTGTACACCACCCACCGTTGAAACAGGCAGCTCGGGCCTTGTGAGCACCATACAGGATTATACACGTTTTGCGCTGATGCTGGCAAACGGAGGTGAGCTAGACGGTGTGCGTGTGCTCAGCCCGCTTACGGTGGACCTGATGATGAGTAATCATCTGGGGGATGACTTTGGCAAGATACCGCTGAACACCCTGGGAGCGTTCACAGAAGATAATAGCGTCATGGGGGAAGGGGTTCGTTTTGGTTTCACAGGCTCTGTGGTAACAGACCCGGCGCCGACAGCGGGTGCCTGGAGTGAGGGTGATTTCTCCTGGGGTGGGGGTTTTGGTACCCATTTCTGGATTGACCGCAAGCATGACATGGTGGCTATTATCATGACACAAGCCCCGGCAACCGCTGGCCCAACCCATGTGAAAATGCACCACCTGACCAGACAGGCTGTTATCGACGTCTAGGGTCAGGACCCTAAGCTATATTGAGAGTTGCGACATCTGATGGTGTCGCAGCCTGTATATATTCTCTTATCCTTCCTTCTGCCTGCCTTGTAGAAGGATGCACAATAAAACAGCGGCGAGGGGAAAGATGAGCATTCAGTGCTGCAGCATCCTGTCCGCAGGTAGCCGGGGCGGACCCCAAAGGCTATGTAGGAAAAGAAGATCGCCTGTATTTGAATATTTATGCACCAGCGGGTGAGCGCGTTGGGTTGACCATTATGCTCACAGAAATGCACTGGGCTGTTATCCTTTTCCATACAGGTTTGCTATGATGGTAATCCATACGCTCTTGGTTTTCTAAGGGAATAAATGATCTATATGGAAGACTATCCTTATATTAAATGGCGAAATTACCATGTCTGTAAAATCCAAGTTCAATTGGGAGGATCCTTTTCTCCTTCAAGAGCAACTTACCGAAGAAGAACGCCTCATTCAGAAAAGCGCAAGGGATTATTGTCAGGCTAAATTAATGCCCCGTATTCTGGAAGCTGCCCGTCATGAGCATTTTGACCGCGAGATCATGACGGAACTGGGTGCACAAGGTTTTCTTGGTGCCATGTTACCCGAAGAATATGGCGGCTCTGCTATCAACCATGTTGCCTATGGCTTGATTGCGCGGGAAGTGGAGAGAGTGGATAGCGGCTATCGCTCTGCCATGAGCGTGCAAGCTTCTTTAGTGATGCACCCTATCTATGCCTATGGCAGTGAAGAACAAAAGCAGAAATACCTGCCTGGGCTGGCAAGGGGCGAGATGGTCGGCTGTTTTGGTCTCACGGAACCTGATCATGGTTCTGACCCTGGGGGAATGAAGTCGTATGCTGAAAAGGTTGACGGCGGATATCGGCTGAGTGGCAATAAAATGTGGATCACAAACAGCCCCATTGCGGATCTGGCCGTGGTTTGGGCAAAACTGGAGGGTATAATCCGCGGGTTTATTGTGGAGCGCGGGATGGAGGGTTTTTCCACACCTCAAATTAAAGGAAAAATGTCCCTGCGGGCCTCTATCACCGGGGAAATTGTTTTAGATAATGTTTTTGTGCCGGAAGAGAATTTGTTGCCAAATGCCAAGGGGCTGGCCGGGCCGTTTGGCTGCTTGAATAAAGCCCGTTATGGCATTGCCTGGGGGGCGCTTGGGGCAGCAGAATTTTGCTGGCATGCAGCGCGGCAATACACGCTTGACCGTGTTCAGTTTGGTCGGCCACTGGCGCAGACACAGCTGGTACAGAAAAAGCTGGCAGATATGATGACAGAAATCAGCATTGGCCTGCAGGCGTGTTTACGTGTGGGGCATCTGCTTGATGAAGGCAAGGCGGCGCCTGAAAACATATCATTGGTGAAACGGAATAGTTGCGGCAAGGCGCTTGATATTGCCCGGATGGCCCGTGATATGCACGGCGGCAACGGCATTTCCGACGAATTTCATGTGATCCGCCATATGATGAATTTGGAAACAGTGAATACCTATGAAGGCACCTATGATGTGCATACCCTGATTTTGGGGCGCGCCCAAACAGGGCTTCAGGCTTTTATGTAAATTGGTATCACTGGTTCGTTGCCTCCTTGAGGAATTGACCTCGGCCTTTGACATCACGAACCGGGAAAAGCTGGGGAAAGCCATATAAACCAATGAGAAAGCTCGTTCTCTTCTCTCACAACCGAGAGAAGGAGCCGCCATGTCAAAAGGACAGGACAGAGCAAAAGAGAGCGTAACACCCCTATCCCTGCGTTTGAGTTTTGAGCAACGGAAGCTTTTGGAACAGGAGGCTGATGGATTGCCCGTCAGCACCTATGTCAGGCTCTGATAGATGCCACTCAGGATATCCGTGAGATCAGGGGCCATCTCTGACAACTGTCTCTTCGTTCGGTTTTTCTTGAAGCTGGGGGGGCAGAGCCCCAAAAAACAAGGCCTTTGCAGATAAGGTGTTTGATATCCGTCAGGAACAGACAGGCAGGTTAAAGAGAGATACCTTTTATCCGTTGCATATGGGAAAGAGGGGTGCGACAAGGTTATTCCGATGTCTGATCATAGAGAATTTCCCGAGGATATAATGCACCAGCAATCAGCCAAAACATTGTTGCGAGATGTTTTTGGCTATGAACAGTTCCGTGGAAAACAGTCTGAGGTCATAGACCAGCTTATTGCCGGAGAGAATGTTCTGGCTGTTATGCCAACAGGGGCTGGGAAGTCTCTGTGTTTCCAGCTCCCTGCTTTGATGAAACCGGGCTTTGCCGTTGTGGTTTCTCCGTTGATCTCGCTGATGCAAAATCAGGTTGAGGCTTTGAAGATGCTGGGGGTCGAAGCTGCAACGCTGAATTCCGGGAACTCCCCTGAAGACGACCGGGATATCTGGCAAAAAATGCGAAACGGCACACTGAAGCTTTTGTATGTGTCCCCCGAACGCTTGATGACGGACCGCATGCTGGATGTTCTTGGCACCTTGTCTATCAGTCTTTTTGCTATTGATGAGGCCCACTGTATTTCCCAGTGGGGTGCGGCCTTTCGCCCTGAGTATGAAGCCCTTTCTTCGTTGCACACCCGGTTTCCCGAAATTCCCATCATTGCCCTGACAGCAACGGCAGACCAGGCAACACGGAACCAGATATGCGAAAAAGTTTTTTCGCATGATGTGACAACATATCTGACAGGGTTTGACCGCCCCAATGTCAGTGTGAATGTGGAAATCAAAAATGGCTGGAAGCAACAATTATTGCGGTTTTTAGCTGTACGCCAAAAAGACAGGGGCACGGCACAGGAAAATGGCATTATCTACTGTCTGTCCCGCAAGAAAACGGAAGAGACGACCCACATGCTGGTGGAAAAGGGGTATCATGCCCTTGCCTATCATGCTGGTATGTCTGCCGGGCAGCGGGAAGAAAACCTGAACCGTTTCATGGCAGAACCAGACCTGATCATGGTGGCCACAATTGCCTTTGGCATGGGGATTGATAAGCCCGATATACGTTTTGTGTTTCACACGGATCTGCCCGGCTCTCTCGAAGCCTATTATCAGGAAATTGGTCGTGCAGGGCGCGACGGTCAGCCAGCTGTAGCCCATATGCTTTATGGTATGGATGATATCCGTATGCGCCGCCTGTTTATTGATAATGAAAGGGCAGATGAAGGCCATAAACGGCGCGGCCACCAGCGATTGAATGCCTTGCTGGCCTTTTGTGAGGCCCCGGAATGCAGGCGTGTTTCCCTGTTGCATTATTT
>JBNKGK010000161.1:0-7738 GCA_050289785.1 Kordiimonas sp. | reverse complement strand
CCAATTACCATTCGCCATATTCTCTCTCATACGTCAGGTATAACCGGTAATTCAGATACTCCGATTGGGGAGATGTACCGGGCGAAAGGGGTGCTGGGTAGCCCTGGTCGTCTGTCTGGTCTCACATCAGAGGAATATGTGAAGCGCATTGCCGAGGTGCCCCTTGCCGCGCAGCCCGGCACCAAATGGCTTTATGGTGAATCTATCTCTGTTGTTAGCCGACTGGTGGAAGTGCTTTCTGGTCAGCCTTTCGGCGCTTTCCTGAAGGAACGTATTTTTGATCCGCTGGGCATGGTGGACACAGATTATTATGTGCCGCAGGGTAAGATTGGTCGTTTGGCCGCTCTTTATACAGAGCAAGCGGACGGCAAGATTGCCCTTTCCGATTTAGCGAAAAGGGGCGGTGATTACGGCAAAAAGCCTTCCTATGAATTGGGAACAGGTGGCCTTGTTAGCACGGCAGCGGATTATACCCGCTTTATTCAAATGCTGCTGAACGGTGGCGAGCTGGATGGTGTGCGGCTGCTCAGCCCGACAACCATTGATCTGATGCGGGCGAACCATATGCCAGACAGTTTTATTGGATCAATTGCCTGGGGCAAAAAAGGCCTGGGCTTTGGCCTGACTGTTTCTGTGATGGTGGATCAGGTGGCAGCCGGAAAAGCCGGTTCCAACGGCGAGTATGGCTGGGGCGGTGCAGCGGGTACCTGGTTCTGGGTTGACCCGCAGGAACAACTGGTCGGCATGGTGCTGACGCAAGCCCTGGCAAGCACCTCCGCTTACAAAGATATTTTCCATCAGCTTACCTATCAGGCAATTACCCAAAAAATGGATCAATAAAAATGAAGACGGCAGATTATAGGGCAATGCTGCGTCTGGGGTGTGCTGCTGTTGGAATGTGTGTAACCTTGGCCGCTCAGGCGGAGGATAGCTATTCCCCTTATGTAGGGCTGGAATATCCCTCAACAGTGTATTTCGGAGATACCCATTTACATACTAGCCTTTCAACAGACGCTTATAGCACGGGTAACCGCCTGGATGCGGATCACGCTTATCGCTTCGCTAAGGGTGAAACAGTGAAAGCCAGCAATGGTGAGTTACATGAAAAAATCTACAATGTAGCCCTCTCTGATGGCCGAAAAGATAAAGGGCATGAAACGAAAACTGTGGGCTCAACAGTTGATGTGGCTGATGCCTCTTATCTGAACATCATAGGGGCTGCTGAACTGGCCACTGTATGGACAGACCCTGATTTTAATGCCGATGAACTGGCTTTTCATTATGTACGGATACTGGAAATCCCCACCCCGCGCTGGACAGCCTATGAAACCAAATTTTATGGCGTGAAAGACCTGCCTGATGAGGTGATAATGGTGACACAAGAACGGGCTTATACGTCGCCCATTTGGTACACACCGTAGATAAGAGAGAGATATGACTAGAATTTTACCCTATCGGTTTCTATTGGTTCTGTGTCTGATTTTTGCTGGCTATACGGCTTATTCTCTTCTCGGAGAGAGGCCTGGTGTTCAGGCGGAAGAAAAAGAGCCATCTGTTTACATTGTGGAACTGAAAGATATGCCTGTTATCCCGACGGATAAGATCACTGTCTGGCCGGAGCAGTTAAAAAAGGGCATCAAAATGCGTCCGTTGGTTAATGGTAGCCGACCAGGTGGCCCCAAGGATGCTCTGTTGGGATACGCCAAATTTCTGCCAAACACCAAATATCCGGTGCATGTGCATGATCAGTCAGAGATTTACTACATCCTGAGCGGGACTGCAAAAATGACATACGGTGAAAAAGATGCCCAGGAAAGCCATGTGGTGACGGCGGGCACAGCGCTTTACACGCCATCCGCCAAAGCCCATGGCCTTGAAGTGGTAGGGGATGAACCTGTTGAGGTTCTAACCTTCTGGTGGGCCGCCGGTGGTGACCCGGCCATCATCGGGCGTAACTATAAAATTCTTTATAATCAGTGGGAACAATAACGACAGACGAGTATAAAGTAGAAGGGGATTATGATGATAACCAAATTCAAACTAATGGTGGGGCTTGTTGCTGCGTCGATGATGCTTGTGGCCTGTAACCCGGATGATAAAGCCAGAACACCAATGAAGGCAGAGCAAACGGCGGCAGAGCCGGAGGTGGTACTCGGTACTCTGGAAACTGATCTGGTGCCAGGCTCAGTGGACTATTCCATTCTGTTGCCTCCAGGCTATTCAAAAGAAGAGAAATTGCCGTTGCTGTTGCACCTGCATGGGGGTGGTGCTGACCGTAACTATATGCCGTCGCTGAAGCCGATGTACACCAAGCTTTGGGCCGATGGCAGTTTCCCGAGAATGGTTGTTGCCAGCATTTCCGGTCGGGGTTCTTATTATGCCAACTCTGCGGATGGTAAAGAACTTTGGGAGGACTTCATCTTTGACTATATGAAGTTCATTCAAGAGAACTACAACACCATGCCGGGCAAAGAATATAATTATATTACGGGTATTTCCATGGGCGGTGTGGGTACGCTGCGCCTTGGGTTCCTGTACTCAGATAAATTTGGGGCCATTGCTGCTATGGAAGCAGGGATTGACCCTGTACTCGATTATGCAGACCTGCAGCCACGCAACTATGCTATGCGCCATATTCGGCCACCGGAAGAGCAGGCAAAATCCTGGGGCTGGCCTGTTGATCCTGAAAAATATAAGCAGTGGAATATCGCCAATATTGTGGTTGGCCAGACAGACAAAGCAAAAGAAAATGGTCTGAAAATTTTCTTTGAGGTGGGTAGTCGTGACTGGTTTAATTTCCAGGATGGGGGCGAGTTTTTACACCGTCTCTTGTGGGAACGCTGCGTACCTCATGAATATCGGGCATTGCTAGACGCTGATCATTGGGGCCCTTCCCTCAATTGGCGTTATGAGGAAGTGCATCGGTGGATTGGCAGGATGTCTCAACAGCTGATTAATCCTCAGCCAATGGATAAGGGGCTTAAAGAGTTCAGAGAGCGTATGCCGGAGCATGTTCGTAAATATATGAATGATTCTTACGGTGGTATCTACCGTGATAAATGCGGTTCCTAAAACGAGAAAAGCCCCGGTTCAGTGCCGGGGCTTTTGGTTTGGGGGCTGCAAAATTGAAGGTGACAGAAATCTCACTCAGCGATACCTTCCCTCTTAAGGGTTTAGTGGAAAAGGATAGCGGGGATGAGCAGCATTCAATGCCTTAAGGCAGTCAAGGTCTTTTCAATCTTGGTTATAAGCTTGGTGTTCAGCCAGGTTTCAAATGCTTCAGGCTATGATTTGCCGAAAATTGAAAAGCATCTGATCAAGGCAAAACATATTGACCAGACTTTTGAAATATATGTCATGGTGCCTGCTGCGAAGAAAGATGGTTCCGAGCGCTTTCCCGCGCTTTATATAACTGATTCATACAGCGGGATGCGCTTTGGAGATGTCACTCAATCCATGCAGATGGGGGCGGTGCCGCGTTATATTACGGTAGGCATTGGTTATAAGGGCATCCACGGCTATCAGGCAGGGAATATCCGCGAGAGAGACCTTTCCTTTAAGCAATATGACTGGATGGGTAAGCGGGAGGGCCATAATCCTGCAGTCAAAAAGGGTAAAATGTCAGGTGGGGCACCGGAATTTCTAGCCTTTATTCGTGATGAGGTGATGCCTTTTGTTGATGCTCATTACCCAACTGACCCGGATGACAGAGGCTATTTCGGCTTCTCTCTTGGTGGCGGTTTTGGGCTTTATACGCTCTTTAATCATCCAGAAACATTCAATCGTTATATCATTGGTAGTCCGACAATCTCCTTCAGCGGTGATGATGAGATGATCAAAGCTGCAAAGCGGTATATCGCTTCGGGAAAACCCATTAATGCAAAAGTCTTTATGAGTGTGGGGAACTTGGAAGATACAGAGCGTGTTTTTAGCACGCCCCCCGTTGACCTGAAGTTTGTAAGGGACTTTAAACGGTTACGTAACATCCTCCAGAAGAACCCAATTCCGGGCATGGAGTTGACAACCCATATTTTTGAGGGTCAATCCCATCTGACAGTACCCTCAATGGCTTACGTTTTGGGGGTAGAAACGGTTTATGGATGGATAGGGTGTGATGACCAGGGGCCCTTCAATATGGGGGTACGATGTGCAGGTAAGGGTCAGTAAGTTCGAGTTTTAAGATTCTAATGTGTTGCATTAAAATTCTTGGCGAAACCAACTTTTTTGGTTATCAATATGCCTGCTTGGGGTAAAGCTGCTCATATTTAGAGCAGCTTTTAATTGAAAAAAGCGGGGATATATAATGAAGATATTGAAGAAACTACGCCTCTTGGGGGGCGTTGCTGTCGCTGCCGGTTTGTTGGCCTCCGGGTTTTATTCCTCCAGTGTAGCTGCGGAGAACTATGGCCTTCCCATGGCCAAGCCTGAATCTGTTGGCATGTCGTCAGAGCGCTTGCAGCGCATAGCACCAACCATGCAGCAGTTTATTGATACTAATCGGGCGCCAGGCCTACTGACAGTTATTGCCCGTCATGGCAAGGTGGTGCATATGCAAACATTCGGCTATGCCGATGTTGAGAAGAAGAAGCCTTTAAAGCCTGATACGATCTTCCGCTTTTATTCCATGACCAAACCCATCACAGGCACGGCGGTGATGATAGCCTATGAGGAAGGCAAGTTTTTGCTTGATGATCCAGTAGCAAAATATTTGCCTGAATTTAAGACTATGAAGGTTTATACAGAAGATGGTCTGGTTGATGCAGAAAAGCCGATTACCATCAGGCATTTGCTCACCCATACTTCTGGCCTTTCCTATCACTTTATGGGGGATCCGGTTTCAGCTTTGTACGAGAAGGCTGGGGTCATGGACGGTTGGAGCGTGCAGCGGGCAGGTATGAGCCTTGAGGAGTATGTAAAGCGTATTGCTGCACAGCCGCTTTATTTTCAGCCGGGGGCCCGCTGGTATTATAGCGAGGCGATGGCCGTTCTGGGCAGGCTCATAGAAGTGGTGTCTGGTGAACGCTACGGTGATTTTGTGCGTAGCCATATTTTAAAGCCTCTCAAGATGAACGATACTGATTTTTATGTGGCTCCGGAAAAATATAATCGTCTGGCCCAGCTTTATACATTGGAGGACCCAGATAAAGGTGGCCTCACGATTTCCTCTGAAGGGCGTGAGTATGACAAGCCGACAACCGCAGAGCTTGGCGGCTCGGGCCTGACCGGCACAGCTTCTGATTATCTTCGTTTTGCACAAATGTTGCTGAATGGGGGCGAATTGGACGGGGTAAGAATTCTTAGCCCAACAAGTGTAAAGCTGATGCGCTCAGATCATCTTGGACCAACGGTTACTATGACTAACGGCTTAGGGGCTGGTGCTCGTCCTGGCATGGGCTTTGGGCTCACGGTGACAGTGGTGAATGATCCTGTTGCCGCAGGTCATGCCGGTTCTAAAGGTGAATTTTCCTGGGGAGGGGCAGCCAATACCCAGTTCTGGATTGATCCAGAACAGGATCTTATCGGCATGGTCTTCTCGCAGGCTTTTGCCGGCTCCAGAGCCAATACTCGGGGACGTATGCATCAGATGACTTATCAGGCCATTGTGGGGGAATAAGCCCGCACTGAATATGCAATAGAAAAGGCCGGGTTTTCCGGCCTTTTCTTATGAGAGCTAGGGTCAGGCCCCCCTAATTTAAAGCAATTCTGTTTTAGGTTGATGCCAATTTCGTCACTCGCCGACTAGATCGGCGAGTCCATATATAGCATCAGGTATGGATGCGCCGGTCGAGCCGTCGCATGACGAGAGGAGGTATTGTTAAGAAAAACAACTATCAGATTCATTCTCAACCAGAATTGCTTTAATTTGTTCCGCAGAGAGGAGGGGCAGGGATATTTTAACGCATTTCTGCTAGCCGATTTCATATTTCGTCATACCCGCGAAGGCGGGTATCTCGAGCAGAATAGGGATATGCGCGGCAAGAGACTCCCTTCCCCCCGGGGCCATGCCCTCGCCGGGAGTGACAAATATAGCATCAACCCAAAACAGATATGCTTTAACGCGGGAATGCATCGGAAGCTCTTGAAATATGACCAGTGTTGCTGTGAGTTTCCTCCAGTTCCAACATTAAAACCTGTCCAGACCCCGGTTGCTGCTTGTTGTCGCAGGGCCATGGCTTTTCTTGATCGACTTTCTGAAATGGCAGATAAACTCTGTCTTTACTGTGTTGGTTTGCCCCTGTTGGAAAGAAAGGAATGCAGCCTGGGCCCGAGTGGGTCTGTTATATTCCAAGCTGCGTTTGTGGTGTAAAGCATGCATTTTCCAATTGATCTTCGCCCCATCATTCATGTGATTGGCCTGTTGCTTACGATGCTGGCAGTTCTGATGTTGGTGCCCGCGGGTGTTGAATTTCGCATGACCAGTGCAACGCCCTTTGAGTTTTTGTATTCTGCTGTGGTAACTGGTTTTATGGGGGCATTGGCGGTTCTGGCCACGCGGGATAATCGACGCTTTAGCCTAGACCCCAAACAGGCCTTTCTGCTGACAGCGATGAGTTGGCTTGTCCTGCCTGTCTTTGCCGCCTTGCCCTTGCTTGGTTTTGGGGTGTCGGGTGATATCAGCCTCAGTTATACAGATGCTGTCTTTGAAACTGTTTCCGGGTTGACGACAACAGGCTCGACAGTGCTTACAGGCCTGGATTATTTGCTGCCGGGGCTGCTTTTGTGGCGTTCCCTGTTGAACTGGATAGGAGGTGTTGGCATCATTGTGATGGCAATTATTTTGCTTCCTTTTCTCAGGATTGGTGGGATGCAATTGTTCCGCACTGAAAGTTCAGATCAATCGGAGAAGATTGTTCCCAAATCAGCGGAATTGGTGAAATGGATTATTGGCACCTATCTGTTGCTGACACTTCTTTGTGCCGTGGCTTATGCGCTCTCTGGCATGACCCTGTTTGACGCTGTCAACCACGCGATGGCAACGGTGGCAACGGGCGGCTACAGCACCCATGATGCGTCCTTCGGGCATTTTGGTGTTGTGGCACAGTGGGTTGCTATTGTTTTTATGTTGGCGGGGGCCATGCCGTTTATTGCATTCATCAGGTTTGCCAAAGGGCACCGGAGAGCCCTGATTGATGACCCTCAAATACAAACCTTTTTGCGTATTCTGGTTGCGATTATCCTTGGGGCAGCCATGCTTCTTACCCTTTTTGGTAACGTCAGCTTTCCAGCTGCCCTTACCATGACAGCCTTCAATATAGTGTCCATTGTCACCACAACAGGTTTTGCTTCAACAGATTATACGCTGTGGGGCACAGGTGCTGTGGCAGGCTTTTTCTTGCTAACTTTTATGGGCGGCTGTGCCGGTTCCACATCCGGGGCTATTAAAATATACAGATTTCAGGTGCTGTGGATCACGATGCGGGAACAGTTGTTGCGTCTCAGTAGCCCTAATCGGGTGGTGACAATGCGATATCATGGCAAGACCATGCCTGAGGGGCTTCTGCTCTCCGTACTGGCCTTTCTGGCGATGTTTTTTGCTTCTATTGCTGTGATCACCCTTATTCTGGCTATGATGGGGCTGGATTTTACAACAGCACTCACCGCCAGTGCTACGGCCATCACCAATGTGGGGCCTGGGCTTGGCACTATTATCGGGCCTGCGGGCAATTTTGCCAGTTTGTCTGATGGTGCAAAATGGTTGCTCAGCTTTACCATGCTGCTGGGGCGGCTGGAGATTTTC
>JBNKGK010000160.1:0-7750 GCA_050289785.1 Kordiimonas sp. | reverse complement strand
GCTGGTACGATCATCCTGATTTCCACCATCATTTTATGGATACTCTCTGTTTTCCCGGCTGCCCCTGCGGATGCGGAGGGGCCTGCCATCCTTTCCAGCTTTGTAGGCATCATTGGCGGATGGCTGGAAGTGATTTTTGCCCCCATCGGCTTTAATTGGGAAATTTCAGCGGCCCTGGTGCCTGGTATGGCCGCTCGCGAAGTGGCTGTCGCGGCCCTTGGCACTGTTTATTCCCTCTCAGGCAATGAAGATGCCGTAGCTGAAAGCCTAGCGAGTATGTTGAACAACGCATGGTCATTGCCAACTGCCCTTTCCTTCCTAGCCTGGTTCATTTTTGCCCCTCAGTGTTTTTCCACTATTGCAGTGACACGCAGGGAAACTGGCGGCTGGAAATGGACAGGCTTTATGCTGCTCTATCTTTTTATTCTGGCTTATCTGGCCTCCTTCCTCACCTATAATGTGGCAAGTGCCCTCCTTTAAAAGGGACAAGCCTTGTTCCTGCCGTAAATATACGATAGGCCTAAGTACCTTTTAAATAGCCTGTGTACTGGGAATATCCATGAAAGCCTTGCTTGTGTCTTTAGCTGCCCTCACTCTTGTTTCCTGTTCTGATGCTGAAACCATGAAAACCTCGGAGAGGATTGCTGCAAGCACACTGATCGTAGATACCCACATTGATGTGCCCTACAGGCTTGCCGCTGGCTGGCAAAATGTAGCAGAAAACACAGAAACAGGGGATTTTGATTATCCCCGCGCCATAACAGGTGGCCTGAATGCGCCTTTCATGTCGATCTATACGCCCGCCCACTATGATGGCACACCAAAAGCCAAAGAGCATGCTGAAGAGATGATTGCTCTTGTGGAACGCATGGTGGCTGCAGCCCCACAGAAGTTTCGCATCGCCAAATCTGTTGCAGATGTAGAGAAGGCCTTTAAAGACGGTGTTATCGCCCTGCCCCTCGGCATGGAGAATGGCTCCCCCCTTCTCGGCTCGCTGGATAACCTTGCGTATTTTCAGGAACGCGGTATTCGCTACATCACGCTGGCTCACTCCAAATCCAATGATATCTCAGATTCATCCTATGATATGAACAAACAATGGGGTGGCCTGTCAGACTTTGGTGAAATCTTGATTCCTGAAATGAACCGATTGGGTGTTATGGTGGACGTAAGCCACATTTCAGATGAAGCCTTTTGGGATGTGATGAACATCAGCAAAGCTCCCGTCATTGCCTCACACTCGTCCGCTCGGCATTTCACGCCGGGTTTTGAACGCAACATGACGGATGATATGATCAAGGCACTAGCCGATAAAGGCGGCGTTATCATGATCAATTATGGCTCTGCTTTTCTCACCGAAAAAGCCAATCAATACCGCCCAACCATGAGCCAGGCTTATCTGAAATATCTATCTGATGAGGGGCTCGAGAATGGCACAGACGTGAAAAAAGCCTTTGAAGAAAATTATCAAAAGCAACACCCCTATCCCTATGCCAGCCTGAGCGATGTGCTCGATCATATTGACCATGTTGTAAAACTGGCAGGCATTGATGCCGTTGGCATTGGCTCGGATTATGACGGGGTGGATGACACCCTGCCCACAGGCTTGAAGGATGTTGCATCCTACCCGAACCTGATAGCCGGCCTTCTGGAACGCGGTTACCGGGAAAGCGATATCGAAAAAATTCTCTCTGGCAACATCATGCGGGTATGGAAAGCTGTAGAGGATTATGCGGCAAACAAGAAGGATGACTGACATGATGGAAGGCGGCTGTTTATGCGGTAAAGTCCGTTATGAATATGATGCGAAAATAACAGAAGTTGCCATGTGCCACTGCTCGCAGTGCCGAAAGGCCCAAGGTGGTGCCTTTGCGACAAACAGCCCCATTGATACGGGTAAATTCCGCATTATCAGCGGTACTGAGCAGATAAAGGAATATCAGTCAAATGAGGAGAAGGTCCGGGCCTTTTGCACAAACTGCGGTAGCCCGCTGTACAGCGCATTGAAAACCCTGCCAAACATCAAACGCCTAAGGCTTGGTACGTTGGATACCTCTTTCACCTGCAGCACCAAATATCATATCTATACGGCATCCAAAGCGGCGTGGGATGACATTACAGATGCCCACCCACAACACAAGGAAATGCCTGAGTAGCGCTATCCGCTATTCATATTCTGCCTGCTGCATCATCCCAAAACAGATATGCTTTAAAAAGGCCAGGCGCTGCCATCTTTCGCCAGGATCATGCCCAACTAGAGTTTATGGCGTCCCCTGACCCAGACAAGCACAAGCAAGCATGACAAGAGGCCACCAACCGCCATGGTGAAAGATAGGGCGGCATAGGCATTTGGAAACAGGCTGCTAGTCCCAAGGTATGCCCCCAAAACACCACCGAACGTAGGAATAGTACTCAAAAGACTACTAGCCGTGCCTGCTGCATGGCCTGCAGGCTCAAGCGCAAGGGCATTGGTGGCTGGCATCATAACCCCAAAGGTCAGAACATAAACAAAAGCAAAACCCCAATAAACCGGCAAAGGCACATAAAGCTGGCTCATCACCAGAAAAGCAAGGCCTGCAATACCAGAAAAAACGCACCCCATTTTGAGAGGGGCCTATAAACCTCCCCCTGCCAGCACCTTTTTGCTAAGAGCCGGACCGATAATGATTGCGCTGGCAGCTATAGCGAACCACGGACCAAATTCCGTGGCCGAAACACCATAACGGGCCTCCATCATCGCCGCCCCGGCCGATAATACACCTGCATACCCCATAAAAAGGGTCGCCATGACGCTAGATCCCATACGGAAATCTCGTGCCAATAACAATTGTTTCACCAATTTCCAGGTTAATCGCGCTCTGGCTGTTACCTGCTGTTCATGAAGCCGCACACCTGGCCGCACATAAACGGCAGCAAGCACCATCAGGGAAAAGCCAAAAGCAACAAGAAACCAAAACAGGCCACGCCAGTCGGTCACCAATAACAAACCACTCCCCACAATAGGCGCAAGCAAAGGTGCCAATCCAAAAATCATCATGATTGTTGCAAGAAGATGTGCTGTGTCTTTTCCTCCGCCCTGATCTCTGGCAATTGCTCTGGCAATAACAGTAGCACTGCCCCCAAATATCCCCTGCACCAAACGGAAAAAGGCAAGCCCGGTCAAGCTTGAGGCAAAAATGCAGGCAATTGTTGCCAGAACAAACCCTAAAAGCCCAAACATAAGCGGCCTCATACGGCCATATTTATCTGCAAGAGGCCCCCATATAAGCTGGCCTGGCCCAAACCCCAAAAAATATGCACTCACAATAATGCCGCCCGCTTCAGCGCGCTCACCATACTCTCCCGCGATCATGGGAATAGCAGGCAACATAATATCAATAGAAGTAGCCGTCAAAGATGCCAGGGCAGCAAGCGAAACTATAAAAGACAGCCTTTTTACATAAGGCAAATCTGTGTGCGTAGGAGGGGTCTTCATAACCTTTTCGATTCCAGAGTCAATTGCGTCTAGTTCAGCACACTGAGGCTCTTTGAACGTTAGGACAAACATAAAGAGGGCGTGTTACCGCCCTCTCTACGGCATATTAAACGACAAAGGAAGCGCAGCGCTCCACCAGCCAATAGGCAGCGATGATGCCCACCAGATAAGCTGAGGCCCCCTGTGCCGTGCCCCCCAGGATCTCTTCCTTACCCGCTTTCTGGAAGGCTTTACGCACCATAATCATCAGCGTAACAACAACCGCAGCAAACAGCACCTGGCCAATTTCCACGCCCACGTTAAAGAACAGAAGGCCCGTAACAAGCTCTGTCTGTGGCAAGCCAATCTCTTGCAGCACTGCCGCAAAACCAAGGCCGTGTAACAAACCGAATGAGCTGGAAACAGCGATAGGGTAGCGCCATGTCAGACTATTTGATTTACCTCGTGCAATTTCCACCGCGAGAAACACAACACTAAGCGCAATCGCCGCCTCCACCGGAGGTACTGGCACCGTAATCACCTGCAAAGCTGCCAAAACCAGCGTGAACGAGTGAGAAATGGTGAAGCCTGTAATGGTGATCAGCACCCGCCTTAAACCACCGGATATCCACAACAAGCAGATCAGGAACAAAAGGTGGTCTGTACCCGCCCATATATGCTCAATACCCAAAATGGTGTAATCCATCGCCACCTGAGATTTGCTCTCTGATGCCGGTATCTTCCACTCGCTTTCAGACGGAGACAGAAGGGCCGTATATTGCTCCCCCTTCATGCCCTTATATTTTGCAAGGCTGGAGGTGGATGGATTCCCCCGCGGATAGATAATCTGCACGGTCTCCCCCGCCAGCGGGCTCACACATTTATACAAGCGCTGCCCCACTGCCGTGATCTGGCTATCAGAGGCGGAGCCTACCACCTTACACATATCAGGCAACACAACAGCAGGGGCATTATAGGCTGGCACCGTGGGCGGAATACGCCACTGCACCTTATAGGCCCCTTCCTGCATCTCGTTAATTTCCATATAAAACGGGCGGGCGTCATCCGCCTTGGCAAGGGATGCGCCCATAACCGCCAAGGAAAGCAGGGCAAAAAACTGAATGAGAAACCGCATCAGGAAGCCTCACCCGTTTTCATTTTAACGTCAGAGGCCACTTTCACATCATAACTTTCAACAATGGCTTTGGTTGCTTTGCCTAGCTCTTCCTCAAGCCGTGCCTGCACCAGATCCTGAGCCACGCGGCCTTTCACCTCATCGAGCGGCGGATTATAGCCCGCAAGCTGCTTGGCCACCATAACCACGTGATAACCATATTGAGAAGGATAAGGCCCGTGCCATTTGGTATCGTCGGCTTCCAGCGCAAAAACAGCTTCCTGCATGGTCTGGCCAAAGTGGCTGGCGATCTCATCTGCTTCTTTTTCTACATAATTCACGTGATAGAAGAAACGGTCCCCATGCTGCAGGGATTCATGGAAAGGCACATCGTTAGCATTCAGCTCGTTCACTTTGGCCTCAGCCGCTTTTTGGGCAGCCTCATCACCCCGTTTTTCCCCGTTGAAAAACACATGGGTGAAGGTCACCTTGGCGGGCACGTAATATTTTTCTTTATTGCTATCCAGCCAATCCTGCAGCTCTTCATCAGACACCCGAATTTCTGAAGAAATGAAACCCCGGTTGATATACTCAAGCTGCTGTATCAGCCTTCTGCGCGCCACATAATCGTTTTTATCCAGGCTCAGGGCTTTGGCTTCCCGGTACATAGCTTCTTCCTGAACATAATCATCAATCATCTTGTTCAGTTTATCTTCTGGCATCTTATCCAGCAGATCAGAAAATCGCTCTGTATCAAATGTTTTGGCGCGGTACTGCATGAAGGTGAGCAGCTTGTCGCGGTCCACAACAATTTTCTTGGGATTACTTTCATCACCATCCCCTGCAATATAGCCATAGGCGATGAAAAGCCCCAAGCCGAGGGCCAGAAAATGAAGAAGAGGCTCTTTTAAAATACGCATGAACATTCTGATCGTTCCATTTTATTTGTTTCCGGGCAACAGAGCATCAAAACCCCATTTACCATTTTGCCAGTAAACACCTGTTTCATAACGGCGCTTATTGATCTGATCCTGCAATTCCCAAGCGCCATCCAGCAAATCCATGCCAGGCTTGGCCTTTCCGCCTGTAAACTCCATAAAATGTTCTTTCTGGTCGGAATAAGGCTGCCATTCAGGCTGGCCTTTCACGGCTGGTTTACCTGTACGAGCAAAGGCTACCCAATAATCAGACATGGTATCCGCCATCTTTTTATGGGTTTTGGTGATCTTGCCTTTAGGCCAGGATTTAGACCGGCTTTCCGCCTTAGGGTTATAGCTAGTCAGGTCATTAAACACGAAAGGAATTTCCGAAGCATGGAAGGCCCCAATTCTGCGTTCTGGGCTATTCTCGGGATGTTTTGGCCTGATAGGAAATAGAACATCACTGCCTGGCGGCGTGTGGGAGAAATAATAGAGATATGTCTCAGGCGTGAGGTTGGCCATCATTTTGGCCCAACTTTCCATCATCCAGCCGATACCATTATCCCTATGGGCATCAAACACAGAATTTACCGGATCAGAGGAAGGATAAAGCTTCAAATACTCTTCGGCCAAATCACCAAAGCGTTCTTTAGTCAGCCTTTCATACTCCTCCGCCGTTTCAGGGATAGGCCCCACAATGCCATATAGCCCTGAGGCTTCATCGGAGTTGAACCCAACCATCATTGGTACTTTTGCCTGATGGCCAGAAGCAAATGTGTCATAGACAGACTGACTGTAATAATAATTGTCGATTGGCACCATATCGGTGACATTCAGCGCCTGCTTTTCAAACGCAACCTTCATCAATTCCTGTGCTGTCAGCTCCCTTAGTTGACCCAGTGATTTACCCGCTCTGGCCGCAAAGGCAGCACCACTTTCTTCCAATGAAGGCATGCCAAGGCCTGGTTTCTTCAAATAGCGCATGGAATAAAAGTAAGCAGAGCTCTCACCAATCGCCTTATGAAAAAGGCCACGGGCCTTAGGCGTTGCCATCATCAGGCCAACGCTCCATGACCCCGCAGATTCACCAAAAATAGTTACATTTTCGGGGTCTCCGCCAAAGGCAGAAATATTCTCCTGTACCCAGCGAAGTGCCTCTATCTGGTCACTGATACCATAATTGCCTGATGTATCCCTTGTTGTTTCTGCTGAAAGCTCGGGGTGAGCATAATAGCCAAAAATATTGAGCCTGTAATTGATGGAAACAACAACCACATCCTTACGGGCCAGCTCAGTGCCATCCACATCCGAGCCCGCTCCAGAAACCAGCGCACCACCGTGAATCCATACCATGACAGGCAGTTTTTTATCGTTTTTGAGCGCTCCTTCCGGTGCCCACACATTCAGGTAAAGGCAATCCTCACTACGCACAGGTGTTGGGGCATAGTAAAAAGACGTTGGACTGCCATCAGGTTGCATACACTCCGGACCAAAATGCGCCGCATCACGCACACCTTTCCAGGCTGGAGCCGGTTCAGCATGTTTCCAGCGTCGCATACCAACAGGGGGGACAGCATAAGGAATGCCTTTGAAGGCTGCCACGTCACCATCTTTGGTGAGCATGCCATCCAACCTGCCCTGAGGTGTTTCAACCAACACATCTGCAGAGGCAGTTGCTGTTAAAGCCCCCACAATGCAGAGAGCAATAAACTGGCCAATTTTTCTCATCACTATCATTCCCCGTTTATCAACCAACAGATACAATTTGAAACGTGAGAAACCACAAAAACATCAGCTATTACAATGTTTTTGCGGCAGGTCGTTTGTCTTGATCGATGGGTATTTTATAGATGGCCCCACCGAGGAAAACCAGGAGGGGCCAAACTTTTATCAGGCGCCGCTCGCCACGCCATCTGCCAGATCAGCATCATCTAGAACAGGCTTGTCTTTCTTATTGTTCTCACCTTTCCCAGAGCCTGGGCGACCAGCGAGATACACAAAAATCAAACCGATATTAGAGATAATGGTAAGCCCTAACAAAGCAATGGAATATGGCTCTTCATAGCCTTTGGCTCCCAGCCAATCGATCGCCATACCGCCAAACAAATTACCAAAACCAAGCCCAACGATATTCAGCATTAACAGAGTGAAAGCAATCATGGTGGCCCGCACACGCGATGGCGTCAGTTCCTGTATCACAGCAAACATAGGCCCAAGGTAAAAGCCCAAATAGAAAAGGCCGCTGCCCTGCCCAATCCAGAA
>JBNKGK010000159.1:0-7801 GCA_050289785.1 Kordiimonas sp. | reverse complement strand
CCATGGTGCGCTCTGCTGCCAAAAACCACGGTTTTGTGACGATCATTACAGACCCTGCTGATTATGCTGATGTTATTGCAGAGCTTGAGGAGACCGGCGGCACCACGCTTGCCACACGCCGCAAGTTGGCAGCCAAAGCCTATAGCCGCACGGGTTCTTATGATGCTGCCATCGCCCAGTGGTTTGCGGGCCAGAACGATGAAACATTCCCGGATCGCCTGCCTTTTGCGGGCACAAAGGTGCAGGAATGCCGCTATGGTGAAAACCCGCATCAGGTGGCTGCTTTTTATAAAAACAGTGAAGAGCGCCCCGGCATTGCCACCGCAGAGCAGCATCAGGGTAAGGAGCTTTCCTATAATAACCTGAATGATACAGATGCGGCTTTTGAACTGGTGAGCGAGTTTGACCCTGCCACCCCGACAGTGGCGATCATCAAGCACGCCAACCCCTGCGGTGTGGCCACCGGCGCAACGCTGAAAGACGCTTACGAGAAAGCCCTGAAATGCGACCCTGTTTCTGCCTTTGGTGGCATTGTGGCCCTGAACGCTGAACTGGACGGTGCAACAGCGGAAGAAATTGTGAAAGTGTTCACCGAGGTGATCATTGCGCCTTCTGTGACAGAAGAAGCCAAGGCCGTGATCGCCGCGAAGAAGAACCTGCGCCTGCTCACAACCGGTGGGTTGGCTGACCCGGTACAAGGTGCGAAGATGATCAAGTCTGTAGCGGGTGGTTATCTGGTTCAGAACCGGGATACAGGCCGTATTAGCCCGGATGACCTGAAAGTGGTGACCAAACGCCAGCCAACGGAAGCTGAACTGAAGGACCTGTTGTTTGCTTTTCAGGTTGGCAAACATGTGAAATCAAACGCCATCGTTTATGTGCGTGATGGCATGACAGTGGGCATTGGTGCGGGCCAGATGAACCGCCGGGATAGCAGCCGGATTGCCGCCATTCGTGCGGGTGAAGCGGCCGAAATGGCTGGTGATGCAGAGAGCCTCGCCAAAGGCTCTGTTGTGGCATCAGATGCTTTTTTCCCCTTTGCAGACGGCCTTCTTGCGGCAGCGGAAGCAGGGGCAACAGCGGTTATTCAGCCGGGCGGTTCCATGCGGGATGATGAGGTGATTAAGGCGGCTGACGAAGCGGGCCTTGCCATGGTCTTCACTGGGATGCGCCACTTCCGGCACTAGAAATAGTAAAATCAAGTCAGTTAGGCGGCGTTACTCCAAAAGTAGCGCCGTTTTTGCGTCTAATGCTGTGGCTATCTTTTCAAGTATGACCACGGTTGGGTTGCGTACACCGCGCTCTATACCGCTGATATATGTGCGATGTAAATCACAGGCAAAAGCGAGTTCTTCTTGAGACCAGCCCTTCTGTCGCCTCAATTTAGCAACATTTTTTCCGACACGTTTTTGAATATTCATGGAGGAAAGTTGAGACGTTGAATATTATTAGTCTACAGACTATAAGTATCATTTGTTGGGTAAGCTTATAGCAGGGAAGAGAAAATTGACCTTTGCAAACTGTACTGATTGTGCATAGCTCAAAAAGTTTATGGGAAATTACAACTTCTGAAGAGGCAGGAAAGCGCCTTTTGGCTATTTACGGGGAAAGAGCAGGCTATGAAATTTTAAGCCGTTTGTGTTTTCAAACGGTAAATGGATGCCATTTAAATGCCCTGTTTTGGTGCCATGCCTATAAATTGGCTAAACAGGTTTTTCCCGAGGTATCAGGGTCTGAAGTTCCTGATTATATAAGTGGAATTCGTGGAGGTGTGTAAAAAGGCTGGAATTGCCCAGCCTTTTTTGCGGAAAATTAGGAGAAGGCTTATTTGGCCATTTCTTCCATTTCCTTTTTCTTTTCTTCCATCATGTCTTCCATGTCAGATTTGGCCTCTTTCATCGCCTCTTCGGCTTCTTCCATGACCTCGCCCATTTTTTCTTCGGCCGCATCCATGGATTGTTTCATTTCTTCTTTCATGGCGGGTTCGGCTGATTGATCAGCCATTTTATCCTCGCTATTGTCGCCACAAGCGGCCAGCATTAAACCGGCAGCGCCAATCGTCAGTATAGACAGGTATCGCATAACTCCCTCCGATTAGGACCATCGGGTCCTATGACAAACAAAGCAAACTCTGAACAGGAACCATATCAGCCTAAACCCTTGCGAGGATATAACGCAAGGGTTTGGCAGTTTTGGGCTTCTTAATCGTCGCTATCTTCTTTTTTCTTTTCTTTCATTTTCTCTTTGCCCTTTTCTTTCATGTCTTTGGTTTCTTTTTTCTGGGCTTCTTCACATTTTTTCATCGCAGCCATTTTATGCTCTTCAGATTTGCCTTTATCATGCATCATCATCTGACCGCATTTGCCTTTGGCTTTTTCCATTTTCTTGCCAACATGTTCCATGGCTTTATGCTCTTTGTCTTTATGACCATCAAGAGCGTGAGCCGAAACGGCAGGAAAGGCAAAAGCCAGAACCAGAGCTGTCCTTAAAGTGAGTGTCTTTTTCATCATCTTCTCCCATGAAGCTATGTTCGTTACTGGAATAACTAGAAACAAAGACTATGGAGAGAATATGGCCAGACTATGGTGAAGGAAAGGGCATATATAGTCTAAAGAATGGCTTTGAGGGCAGCTATTCTTTTCGTTAGTGCATCTGGCTCATAAGGTTTTGCTTTTACGATGCCCCAAATGGGGCCGGGCCAGGCTGGATCCGTTTCATAGCGGGCGATAATATGCACATGAAGCTGCGGCACCATGTTGCCAAGGGCGGCCACATTCATTTTATCTGCCGAGAAAAGCTTTTCCATTTGTGCGGATACATGCGTTATTTCCTGCATCAGCACCTGCTGGTCCTCTGTGCCAAGCTGATGCATTTCCCTGATATCTGCTCGGCGCGGCACTAGTACTACCCAAGGGTATGTACTGTCATCCATCAGGAGCACGTCACATAGGGGCAGGCTGGCAACAAGCACTGTATCAGCGGCCAGACGGGGGTGCAGTGTGAAGTCTGTCATGATGGATATCCTAAATGGTTTTCTCTTTAAAAAGGCAGATGTCGGTTAGTTTGCATTTGGCGCAGTCTGGCTTGCGGGCCTTACAGATATACCGTCCCAGCAGGATAAGCCAGTGGTGGGCATGCAGGGCAAAGGGCTTGGGGATTACCTTTTCAAGCGCTAGCTCCACTTTCAATACATCCTTGCCGGGGGCAAGGCCCGTGCGGTTAGACACACGGAAGATATGGGTATCCACCGCGCAGGTAGGCTGGCCAAAGGCAATGTTCAGCACCACATTGGCGGTTTTGCGGCCAACACCGGGCAGGGCTTCCAGCTCTTCCCGGGTTTCCGGCACTTTGGAGCCATGCTTCTCAATCAGGTCTTTACACAGCTGAATAACATTTTTGGCTTTGGAATTAAAAAGCCCAATGGTTTTGATATACTCTTTCAGCCCCTCTTCACCGAGGGCGAACATCTTCTCTGGTGTATCGGCTACGGGCCACAGGGCCTTGGTGGCTTTGTTTACGCCCACATCCGTGGCTTGTGCCGAAAGAACCACAGCCACCAACAGGGTGAACTCGTTCACATAATCAAGTTCCCCTTCGGGGTTTGGGTTATCTTCTGCCAGGCGGCGGAAAAACTCAAAAATCTGATCACGCGACAGCTTGGAATATTTACCGGCCATTATACCGCTCCTGCCATTGTATCCACCAGTGTGGTCAGGCGTTTCAGGTCTGTTGCGGTGGAAAGCCTGTGATCCCCTTCTGGTGTCAAAATAACCTCAACATCAGCGCCCTTGAGGGCTTCGGCAATTTTTAGGGCGGTTTGCCATGGCACGTCAGCATCCTTCATGCCTTGCACGAGGCGAACAGGTATGGCCAGGTGCAATGGGGCGTGGATAACACGATTGTTCCAGCCATCTTCGATCAGTGCCTTGGTAATGGTATAGGGCTCGTCGCCATAATCTGTAGGGATTTTCACAAAGCCGTTTGCGGTGATTTTCTGGCGCTCGGCTTCTGTTAGCTCTTCATGCCACATGCGTACGGTGAAGTCTGGCGCGGCAGCCAGCCCGATCAGCCCTTTCACCCTGCCGGGGCGGGCCTTGGCGGTCAGCAGGGATATCCAGCCGCCCATGGATGAGCCCACCAATATTTGCGGGCCCTGTGTGAGGGTATCCAGTACCGCCAGCGCGTCCCTGGCCCACAGGCCGATGGTGCCATCTGCGAACGCCCCGTCTGATTGGCCGTGGCCCTGATAATCAAACCGCACAAAAGCCCGGCCTGTGGCTTTGCAGTGGGCCTCCAGCGTCGTCGCTTTGCTGCCTTCCATATCGCTCATGAAACCGCCGAGAAACACAACGCCGGGCCCTTTGCCGCTCGTTTGATGATAGGCGATTTTTGTGCCATGTCTGGTGTGTAAATAAGGGGGTTTTTCTGACATCAGTGACCTTTCAGCTTGGCTTTAGCATTCTTGTGGCACCGCGAACCTGGTGGGCAGAGTTGAACAATTGATTGTATAAGATCGTTGCTGCAGTATAGTTCCGAAGGCCAAGAAATAAAGTTAAAGACAGTGAAATGAGAAAACAAAGCCTACTAATCTGCATGTGCAGTATTATCTTATCCACTCTGAATGCGGGTTTTGCCTTTTCGCAGGATTTCGCCAAATATAGTGATGAAGCCCTAAAGGCGTTTCTCTCTGAAACGGCGATCATTGATAAAAAAGTTCTGGTGCGCATGCGTGATGGCGTTGGGCTATCTACAGATATATACCGGCCTAAAAATACCCCGAATGCTCAGGGGGCATTGCCAACGATCTTTCAGAGAACCCCTTATAATATAAACGATGTAAAGGGACGGTCTCTGAAGCAAATTGCAGAGGCGGTTAAGCGCGGTTACGTCTTTATTATGCAAAATGAAAGGGGCCGTTACTTTTCTGAAGGTTCTTTTGAGGTGCTGGGGCGTCCAAGAACAGATGGCTATGATGCCCTTAGCTGGATTGCAGATCAGCCCTGGTCTAATGGGAAGGTAGGTACGCTTGGCTGTTCCTCCAGTGCAGAATGGCAGCTTGCGCTTGCGGCACAAAACCATCCGGCTCATGCGGCCATGGTACCCATGGCAGCAGGGGCAGGTATTGGGCGTGTGGGTAGATTTCAGGAGCAGGGAAACTGGTACACTGGTGGTGTGCCCCGTTCATTATTTTTCGTGTGGTTTTATAATGTAGATACGCCCTTGAGGGCACAAATCCCGCCAGGTCTTTCCCGGGAAATACGAGACCGTTTAAGCCGCTATAATGACCTTGCCGCACAGAAGCCGAAGGTTGACTGGAAATCAAGAATATCACATTTACCACTGCAGGATATGCTTTCTGGCCTTGGGGAACCGGCAGCAACCTTTGATGATTTTATCAAGCGAGACCCGGCGGACCCGGCATGGTTTGAAGGGGGCTTGTATCATGACAACGAGCCATGGGGCGTGCCCGCCTTATGGTTTAACTCCTGGTATGATGTTTCAAAGGGGCCGAACATGGCTCTTTATAACCATGTGCGCCGCGCAGGCGTTGATGAAGAAACCCGAAACAACCAGTATGTTGTTGTGGCACCCTCCACCCACTGCAATTTTTATGATTTGGGAGCGGAAACGGTGGTGGGTGAACGCAGTATGGGGGATGCCCGTTTTGATACAAATGAGGCCATTTTCAGCTGGTTTGACTATTGGCTGAAAGGTGACAAAAAGGCATTTGGCCAGCAAACACCACATGTACGTTATTTCACTATGGGGGCAAATGAATGGCATTCCAGTGAGCAATGGCCGCCAAAAAACGCCAAAATGCTCCGTTTTTATATGCGGTCAACAGGGAAAGCGAACAGCCTTTATGGCGATGGTGCCTTAAGCACGGCTCTGCCTATGGCCAATGCGCAGGATACCTATGTTTATGACCCTATGAATCCGGTGCTAACCATTGGCGGCGGAGATTGCTGTAATGGCGGGGCCGTTGTGCCTGGCGCGTTTGATCAGCGCCCGGTGGAAGCCCGTCAGGATGTGCTGGTTTATACCAGCGAACCGCTTGAAAAGCCTATGGAGGTCAGCGGGTTTATTGAGGCGGTTCTTCATGTCTCTTCAGATGTGAAAGACACAGATTTTACTGTCAAACTGGTGGACGTGACCCCTGACGGCACGGCTTATATTCTTGATGATACAATTATGCGGGCGCGGTACCGGCAAGGCTATGATCAAGAAGTGATGATGGAAAAAGGCCATATCTACAAAATAGAACCAACCCCTATGACCACCAGCAATACTTTCTTGAAGGGGCATAGAATTCGGGTAGAAATTAGCTCATCCAATTTCCCCAAATTTTCACGGAACCTTAATACAGGTGGCAAGAATTATGATGAAGCACAAGGTGTGATGGCTCGCAATACCCTGCATCTGTCGCCTGAGCATCCATCATATATCATCTTGCCTGTTATACCGGGTGATTAAGGTATTTCCTCGCTCTCGGGTGCCATTTTATCGCATGCCTTTTTCAGGCTCTGCCAATCAGCATCTGACAGGATGGGAGCACCTTGCTCGTAATGAGCGTTTTTAAACTTTTCGGCTCGCTCTAACGGGTCGGGGTGTGTGGAAAGGAAGGTGCTGAAAGCACCGGCTTTCTTGCCCTTATGCATTCGGGTGAAAAAGTCTGCCAGTGGGGCAGCAGAAACACCAGCTTGCCGGAGCATGGCAAGGGCTGCCTCGTCCGCATCTTCTTCCATAGTACGGCTGAAACCCATTTCTAGCATGAACTGGCCGGCAGCGATAACATCGCTACCAGTGAACATAAGGGTCAGCAGAGATAGCCCCATAGACCGACCCAGGCTTTTAAGGGCATGGTTTTCCTGTACATGACCAATTTCATGGGCCAGCACACCCGCCACTTCCTCAGGTGTTTCTGCGTTTTCTATGAGGCCCTTTAACAGGATGATTTGTGACCCGGGCAAAGCAAGGGCATTGGTGGTATCCTGATTGATAATGGTTATTTGTGGCCGTTTAGTCTTGTCCACCATGAGGCGGCCAAGCATAAGGTCCAGGCTTTTTCCTGCATCCTCTGATGTGCAGATGCTGCCAAAATGGTCTGCATAGGCATCCACCATATGCCTGCCCAAGTCATCTGTGTAACTCTTCGGTAGCAGATAGGGCACCAACTTGCCCGCCTGCCAGATAAGGGGGATGGCGCAAAGGAGCAGCAGCAAGAGCAGGGCTGATATTTTTGTGCCGACCTTCCAGCTTTCTTTCGCTGGCTCAAAAGCTGTTTTTGGCAGCAAATGGGAGATTGCCGTGCAGACGCCCACACCCTCCACCATAAGGCGGATATTCTGGTCACTCGTTAGGCCAAGGTCTGCCCTGTTGCGTTTTTCATCAAAATGCCGAACTTGTAGCTCGCTCAGCGGATGCATAGAGAGCAGAGAACCATCTGCATGGCGAATCTCCGCCTTTAATGGGCTCAGAACAAGCTTGGCTTGTGTAGCCTCCAAGCTTGTTCCATCAAAATAGCGGGCGGTAAATTCGGTGCTCTCATTCTGCACTATATGGTTCCCATCTCAAAACCTTCTGCCAGCCCTTCGCCAAAAGCGGGTGATCCTTCTGTCGTTTGGGAGATAGCTAACAGATCAAGTTCTCCCACCAGCTGCATGTTCTCCATGTCCACGCCGGACTCGGGCTCGTCAAAGAGCACCAGGTCGGGCTGCTGGGCCATGAGCTGGAGCAGTTCGGAGCGCTTGATCTCGCCGCCGGAGAATCCCGCGTTGATGTCGCGGTCGAGGAATTCGCC
>JBNKGK010000158.1:0-7833 GCA_050289785.1 Kordiimonas sp. | reverse complement strand
GGAGGGACCTTCGGGTGTCGAACCGTTGCGAAACCCAGAGAGCGCACCCCCATTGCTCTCTGGGTTTTCTTTTAGCCAAAAAAAAATGGCAGCCCCGAAGGACTGCCATCTTACCAGATTTTAGGTTCCCTGAACCCGGGTTTTATTAGTAGCTCAGTTTCTGAGAACCACGACCGAACTCTGGATATGCTTCCAGACCCAGTTCAGCAAGATCAGAGCCAAGCTCTTCGTCTTCAGCAGAGAGGCGAATACCGATAGTAGCTTTCAGAACAAACCATGTAATTGCACTTGCGATCACAACGAAAGCACCAACAGAGATTACGCCAATGAACTGTGTTACGAAAGATGTGTCGCCATTTGTGATAGGAACAGCCATTGTGCCCCAGATACCGCAAACAAGGTGAACAGAGATCGCACCAACAACATCATCGATTTTGAACTTGTCCAGAAGTGGAACAGCAAACACCACAAGGATACCACCGATACCGCCAATGATAACAGCCATCAGAGGTGTTGGCGTGTCAGGGCCAGCAGTGATCGATACCAGACCAGCAAGGGCACCGTTCAGAACCATGGACAGATCAACTTTACCATAAACAACTTTGGTGGTGATCATTGCAGCAACAGCACCGCCAGCAGCGGCCATGTTAGTGTTCAGGAAGATGTTGGAAACTGCAACAGCATCAGTGGCAGAACCCAGAGCCAGCTGAGAAGCACCGTTAAAGCCGAACCAGCCAACCCACAGAATGAATGTGCCGAGTGTCGCCAGCGGAAGGCTTGAACCAGGCATTGGGCGCGCTTTGCCATCTGGACCATAGCGACCAAGGCGTGGCCCAAGAATGATAGCACCAACCAGAGCAGCCCAACCACCTGTAGAGTGAACGATAGTGGAACCAGCAAAGTCAGCAAAACCCATTTCAGACAGCCAGCCGCCGCCCCACTGCCATGCACCCTGGATTGGATAAATCACCGCAGAAAGAACAGCTGTGAAGATGAAGAAGGGGAAAAGTTTAATACGCTCAGCTACTGTACCAGAAACGATGGAAGCAGCTGTCGCAACAAATACCACCTGGAAGAAGAAGTCGGAAGATGCAGCATAACCAGCATCAAAGTTTCCACCATCCACAGCAGCAGCATCATCAGCACCCCAAAGTGTGAATGAACCAAGATAGCCGCCATCTACACCATCATACATCAGGTTGTAACCAACCAGAAGGAACATGATACAAGCAATAGAATAGAGGGCTACGTTCTTGACACAGATGTCACCAACGTTTTTAGAGCGAACCAGGCCAGCTTCAAGCATAGCAAAACCTGCCGCCATCCACATAACAAGGAAGCCACCGATCAAGAATAGCAAAGTGTTAAAAATATAACCTGTTTCAGCACTGACTTCCGCTGCAGCAGGAACCGAAAGCATCGTTGCACCAGCAAACGCCAGCAACAGCTTTTTAGGCATTGACTTATTTTTCATTAATATACTCCTTAAAGGGCAGCTGCGTCTGTTTCGCCCGTACGGATACGAACAACCTGACCAAGATCAAGCACAAACAACTTACCGTCCCCGATCTGACCTGTATGTGCAGTTTGCTGAATGGCTTCTACAGCTTGAGCAGCAGTCGCATCATCGGTTGCGATTTCCAACTTCACTTTCGGCAGGAAATGAACTTCATATTCTGCCCCGCGGTAAATTTCCTTTTGGCCACGCTGACGTCCATACCCCTGGACCTCTGTGACCGTCATACCATTGATGCCGATCTCTGCAAGAGCATCACGCACCGGATCCAACCGGTGGGGCTTAATAATGGCTATGATATATTTCATAACGGCTCCCTATTGATTTGTTATGGTTCCGCCTTCTATAGAGCAGTATCCATGCCAACTTCGATAAACCATTAAAAAACAATAGGTTACGCAAAATGCGTCAAATGTGTGGCTAGAATTTACGCTCATTTTTTAGATACTGATTAAAAATTAAGCAAAAATTAGCGATTTCAGAGAAAACCTCAAATAGACGATAAATACTCAACTCGTCGCAACATAAGGTATTGTTTTACAGCCTTAAGGATATTATGATAGGCCTATAACAAGTCCTGATATTAATTATAAAAAATATATTCCACCAGAAACATAAGCCGGGCATACAAGTTTCCGGCATGTTGAATTTGTAGGTGAGCTCTAATAAAGGGATTATAAAGAGTGAGAGGCCCATACCAAATAGACTTTCCCGTTTTTCATCCGTGTAGCGCAATTCTATTGGACGACGACGAGGATTTCCTACTTGCTCTAAGATCTTATTTAGGTGAGCATTATGCTATTTTCGGTTATTCTCAGCCAGAAAAAGCATTGAACCGTCTCCGTCAAACTTGGCAAACAACCCAGCAAAACTATGATCTTTTCACCAGCTATCATCATGGGGCGGAAGGACCAACCGCGACACCTGGAGACAATCTCGTTTTGCTTAAATCGTCAAAATTGCGTCAATTTGCTACGTCCAACGATAGGTTTAAGTCCACATCTGTCATTATTGTAGATCAGGTGATGCCAAACATGACCGGATTACAGTTCTGTGAATTGATCCAAGATATCCCTGTTAAAAAAATATTACTAACTGGTAAGGTTGCCGCGAACGAGGCGATACAGGCCTTCAATGATGGTCTTATCGACAGATATATCTCAAAATATGAAACCAATGCCATGGAGAAGGTCGCTCTGATGATGCATCAACTCCACAAAGCCTATTTGCAGGATGTTCTGGCACCAGCGACTAAAGCTCTGCATGCGACCAGAAAGCACCAATTCGACCAGCAACAGGCAACGGAACTACTGGGTCATGTTTTCAATATTTTTCCCTATATCGAATATTATTATTTGTCAGATATTAATGGCTTCCTACTCTGTGACAGCGACGGCAAGAGATATATCCTTCTTTGTGCAACACGAAATGACTTGATGGAAATAGCTGACTTTATAGAAGACGAAAGTGGGTACTGCCCTGAAACAGAAAAGTTGCGCAATGCCACCCACATGGCATGGGACTTTACAGGTAGTTTGGATGCCGGATGGTCTTGGAGAAACCACTTAAATAAACTGATTTATCCCGCTGAAAAATATAAAGATATACACTGGTCACTGGTGCCTTTGGAAGAAACCCCAATCGCCAACAGCAATAGCAAAACATCTTGGAACACTTATCGACAGAATACTTTAGACCTACCATTAAACTGGTTAGAAAAAGCAGCTTAACCTTACCTCCATTAAATAGCCATTATCAGGATCCACGATACCGAGTACGATATTCACTTGGTGTTACGCCCGCCCATTTTTTGAAGGCTTTGATAAAGGCGGCTGTTTCAGTAAAACCAACTTTATTTGCAACATCAAATATGGATTTACTGGTTGTAACTAGCTGTTGCTTCGCCAAGTTAAGCCTTATTTTATCTTTGAGTTGCTGAAACTGCTGACCTTCGGATCTCAGGCGATAGCGAAGCGTAGCAGCACTGACTGCCAACTCTGACGCCAGATTATCCAGTGAAGGTGTCTGGTAGTTTTCATAGGCATGAAGAAGCAGGTTTTCTACCCGCTGTGTAAATTCCGCGCCAGTGTAAGGCTCTGCAAACAAATCGTTTTGGTGAAGAAATCTAAAAGTTTTATTTGCATTCAAAATGTCTTCTTCAGAGCGAATAACCAATTCACCTAATATTTTACAGTCAAAAACAATCTTACTTCTTCGCTGCCCATACGCGGTCGGGAAGGGTAAAAAAGCCTGATCATCTCCCCGATGTTTTAACGGGATGGTGAGCACAACCTCTTTATAACTGATTGGCTTTCCAATGAGCCAGCTATCGAACCTGTGCGCATAAGTAAACCACAATAACGCACCATAATTGGTACTTATGGGAAGAACAGAAGGAGTCCCCAATATCTCAGCATGGCAGTCGCTTGATTTTACGGTAAGAGTAGCCTCAAAGTCATGACGAATGGCTGACCAGAAAGCGCACCGTTCACGCCAAACACCTCCCAGGGTCTTGCTACGCGCATAAAGCCTGTGTAAGGCGGCCAGAGCCTGCTGCTTAAAGCCACTACCTGTGCTACCAAGCATGACATCATCCATCATTTGTGTAATAACCTGAACCAGGCTGTGTAGCTGCCTCCCATCAATTCTAGCGTCAGCATCATAATAACTGGCAACAGGAATCCCGGCCTTTTTCAGTATGGGCTTCAGGTCAAATCCCAAGTGTAACGTGCCACGAAGAAGATCATGCATATATTCGTTATGGACGGTTTTGTGATTGATCATCGATCCTCATTCAAGATTTCACATGCCTCCACCGTTGAAAACAGTTTACCAGATACTCATTCAAGGCTGAAGCGCTCTTTCCCACATCATTTATGATGTAACTGGGCGTAATATTTCTGCACTTCCCCAACTGTTTCCCACGTGCCTTTAAAACCTGCCGGCACGGCGACGGAATCTCCCGCGTTTATCTCCACACTTTTCCCGCCTTCATCTGTGAGAATGGCTGTGCCTTTAATAACATAGATGAATTCATCAACAGGATAATCAACCTGGAATTTGCCATTTCCACAGCCCCATATGCCAATAACAAAATTCGCCTTCTCGTTCACAAACTGAACGTCTTTTAGTATCTCAGGGTCTCCCTCAATACGCCTCTCCTGAGGTATTCGATCTTTTTCTCCATTTGTATCACTCGGGATGATGCGGATAATTTCTGGCATGTTTGATGCTCCTGCTTTTTTCAACACGTCTTAATGATAAAATAGCTTGCCACCTGTCAGACTATCCATGTCAAAACCGTTAAATCTATTTACCAAATTGTTTAAGCGTTAGGTCAAAAACGGGTTAATCCAAATAACAATCTTTTGATCAGTTTTATCATGGAAATCAGACGTACTACTTTTAAGTTTATGTCATGCATAACTATAATCAGGAGAATAGATTTATGTCTCAGCCACAAACGGCAGCAGCATGCGGTACAATCAATATTGGTGATATAACTGTTAACAGATTAGGGTTTGGCGCACTCCACGTCACCGGATCTCATGTTTGGGGGGAGCCCACGGATCGGCTAAATGCAATTAAATTGCTGCAAGCTCTTCCTGATCTCGGTATCAACTTTATTGATACAGCGGATGCATATGGCCCACACGTGAGTGAAGCAATTATTCACGAAGCACTTTCACCCTATAAAGGGCTTACAATTGCAACAAAAGGTGGACTCACAAGGCCATACCCCAATACCTTCAGGCCGGTTGGACATCCTGATTATTTGAAACAATGTATCCGAATGAGTGCGCGTCGTCTTGAGCGGGAACAGATAGACCTCTGGCAACTGCACCGTATTGACCCTGCCATCCCAAGGGAGGTTCAGTTCGAAGCGATCGCTGAAATGCAGCAAGAGGGGCTGATCCGCCATGTGGGCCTGAGTGAGGTGACTGTTGAGGACATCGAGGCAGCTAAAGCTTATTTCCCCGTCGTGAGCGTCCAAAACCGCTATAATCTAGTGGATCGGGGTAGTGAAGATGTGCTCACATACTGTGAACAAAATAATATTGCTTTTATTCCCTGGTTTCCTTTGGCAGCCGGTAGCCTTGCTCAAAATGAGACAGTCCTTGGTGAAATTGCAAAAAATCTTGAGGCATCGCCAGCTCAGGTTGCGCTAGCCTGGGTGCTTAAACGCAGCCCTGTGATGTTACCGATCCCCGGCACATCAAAACTGAAACACCTTCAAGAAAATGTCTATGCTGCCTCCCTGCAGCTAAGTGAGGATGATTTCAAAAAGCTGGATACGGCAGGCCGGGAAGAATGGTTAGCACAGCAAAGCGGTTAAATAGCTTGAGTCGATACATAAAACACAAGAGCCCTTCATCGCGAGGGGCTTTTTTGTATGTCTTAAGCAACATCAAAGGAAAATAAAATGGCGGGCAGGGTGGGATTCGAACCCACGAAGGGCTTGCACCCTCGCCGGTTTTCAAGACCGGTGCATTCAACCACTCTGCCACCTGCCCATACCATGCGGATCGAGTTGATTGTGTCGAATACGAGGTGCCTTTTAACGATAGAAATCTGTCTCGTCTAGTCTAAATATTACGAATATGCGACGCACGGCTTTTTCCTGCTTGATCCCGCTTGCGCCACAAGGCTGGAATTGCTAGACATGATGCCGGAGACAACCAAATTATCACTATATTTGGTAGGCGCAGGGTGTTTCCCTGCCTAGATATTAGTATAACAGCTGCAGACAAAACTGTAGCAACGCAAGGAAGTACCTGGTGAGCGATAATACACCTATTACGCCGGAAGAACGAGACATCCACCCCATTACAATCGAAGATGAGATGAAAACATCTTATCTTGATTACGCCATGAGCGTGATCGTTTCTCGGGCTCTGCCTGACGTGCGTGATGGCCTTAAGCCTGTGCATCGCCGAATCCTGTATTCCATGCATGAAAACGGGTTTGAGTGGAACAAGCCATTCCGCAAATCTGCCCGTATCGTCGGGGATGTAATGGGTAAATATCACCCGCACGGTGATAGCTCCATTTATGAAGCGCTTGTCCGGATGGCACAACCATGGTCGATGCGCGCCCCGCTGATTGATGGTCAGGGCAACTTCGGTTCGATGGACGGCGACGGTGCAGCTGCCATGCGTTACACAGAAGCGCGGATGGACAAGATCGCAAGCATGGTTTTGACCGACATTGATAAAGATACTGTCAATTTCCAACCAAACTATGACGAAAGCGAGCATGAACCTATTGTGCTGCCTGCCCGTTTTCCTAACCTGCTGGTAAACGGCGGAACAGGTATTGCTGTCGGTATGGCAACCAACATTCCGCCGCATAACCTAACAGAGGTGATAGACGGCGTTTGTGCGGTTATTGATAATCCGGAAATCGATACACTGGGCCTGATGGAATATGTCAAAGGGCCAGATTTACCCACAGGTGGCATCATCCTTGGGGCAGGGGGGATTCGCCAGGCTTACGATACAGGCAAGGGCTCCATCATCATACGCAGCCGCAGCCATATCGAGGAAGTTCGGAAAGATAGAGAAGCCATCATTCTTACTGAGATTCCGTTCCAGGTGAACAAATCCGCAATGATTGAAAAAATTGCTGAATGTGTTCAGACCAAGCGGATTGAAGGTATCGCTGACCTGAGAGATGAATCTGACCGTGACGGCGTGCGCGTCGTAATTGAACTGAAGCGTGATGCGGTGGCAGATGTGGTGCTGAACCAGCTTTATCGCTTTACGCCCGTTCAAGTAAGCTTCGGCATTAATATGCTGGCCTTGAATGGTGGCAAACCAGAACAACTGCCACTGAAAGACATTTTGCGTGCCTTCATCAACTTCCGCGAAGAAGTGATCACACGTCGTACAAAATTTGAGCTGAACAAAGCCCGTGATCGTGCACATATCATGGTTGGCCTTGTTACAGCGGTCACCAATATTGATGAGGTTGTGGCCACCATTAGAGGGGCCACATCGCCTGCAGCTGCCAGAGAAGCGCTGGCTGCCCGCAAATGGGATGCCACGGAAATTCTGCCTTATCTGGAGCTGATTAGCGAAGCAGGCAGTGTGAATGATGACGGCACATACCAGCTTTCTGAAATTCAGATTAAAGCCATTCTTGACCTGCGCCTGCACCGCCTGACAGCTCTTGGCCGCGATGAAATTGGTGGTGAACTGGAAGAGTTAGCCGCAAAAATCCGCGGATATCTGGAAATTTTGCAGTCCCGTGTGCGTCTATATGAGGTGCTGCGAGGTGAACTGGAAGCTGTTCGGACAGAATTCGGCAATGAGCGC
>JBNKGK010000157.1:0-7844 GCA_050289785.1 Kordiimonas sp. | reverse complement strand
CGCCTCATGACAGAGGCCCATCAATTCCAGCAAAATGTGCAATCCCTGCTACGTCTCTGTCTGGGAGATACCCCTCCTGAGGAGGAAACGATATCCGAAGGCCTACAAGAGGTGCTTTGCCATGTGACCGGACATGAGAATTTTCATAACCTGAGAGAAAGCCTTATTAATTATCAGGCAGGAATATACAGCCTGTTCCAAAATGTGATAGAGGAACCCGCAAAGAACCTGATTTCAGCGAACAAAACGGAGGAATGAATGAGCATTGAACAAGGAAGCACTGCCCCAGGTTTTGAGATGGCTGCCAATAACGGGCAAACTGTCAGCCTGACAAGCCTGAAGGGAAAAAACATTGTTCTCTATTTCTATCCGAAGGATGACACACCGGGCTGTACTACAGAAGCAAAAGATTTCACGGCCCTTGCTGGTGAGTTTAGAAAAGCAAATACCACGATTATCGGTGTTTCCAAAGATACCGTAGCCAAGCATGAAAAATTCATCGCCAAACATGAACTGAATGTCACGCTTGGCTCTGATGAAGAAGGAAAAGTACTGGAGGCCTATGGTGTATGGGTGGAAAAAAACATGTATGGCCGCAAATATATGGGCATTGAACGCTCTACCTTCCTGATTGATGCTGCCGGGACAGTGCAAAATGTCTGGCGCAAGGTGAAGGTAAAAGGCCATGCCGCCGCTGTGCTGGAAGCAGCGCAAGCCCTGTAGTCGTTCATATGGAAAACTGGTTAACAATAGGCGAAGCTGCTAACGCGGTGCTGCTAACGGCGGAAGCGGCTGAGAAAGCGCAAATGGCCCGTCTGGCCGCACAAGCATGGCAGGCAGGTGACCTTGCTTTTTCGTTTGCACAGCCCCCTGCTGACAGGCCAGCCCGCCCTGCCAAACCAGAACTTCTCCCCCCCACAAAGATGCCCCGGCGCCGCAAAGGTGGCACAGAGGCTAACAGACGCGCACTTTTACACGCTGTGGCCCATATCGAGCTGAATGCCATTGACCTCGCTTTCGATATAGTGGCCCGCTTTGGTGCCACCATGCCCCGTGATTTCAGTGATGACTGGGTACAGGTAGGCGATGATGAAGCTCGTCATTTCATGTTACTCTCTGATCGGCTCGCAGAGTTTGATTGTGCTTATGGTGACCTGCCCGCCCATGATGGGCTCTGGCAATCTGCTTATGATACACGGGAAAGCCTCTCAGCCCGGCTTGCGATCGTGCCCATGGTACTGGAAGCCAGAGGGCTTGATGTCACACCTCAAATGATAGGACAGTTCCGCCGCCAGGGAGATAATGCCTCTGCTGATGCTTTGAGCATCATCTACACTGAGGAAGTAGGCCATGTGGCGGCTGGCACTCGCTGGTTTCATTATCTGGCCGAACAGAAGCAGAAAAAACCGGATACCTGGTTCCATGAACTGGTTACAAGCTATTTTAGGGGACAATTAAAAAGGCCCTTCAACAAACCAGCCCGAAACAAGGCTGGCATGCCTGTTTCCTTCTACGAGACTCTGGCAGATATGCTGTTTTCACAACAAGATACTTGACCCAAGGCATCAAAAAAGGTGCAATCTACGAAAAATTAATATAATGAAGCTACAACAGTAGTGAACGTAGCTGAATTTAATGGGTAGGACGCGCAATTGCGTGACATATGTTTGAGTAAAGTGAACGAACTGCAGAAGAGGTTTCAAGAGTGGCGTGGGAAATATTTTCCTGAGCGTCAGCTCTTCTTGCGGAGTGAAGGCCGAGTTCGTTTTCTCACCATTGGCAGCTATACCCAGCTAGCGGCCAGCACAGCAACAGTTATTGCCCTTGTATGGGGGGCTGTCACAACGTTCGCTTTTTTCACCCGGGATTTAACCCTTGAGGAAAAAGAGCAGGCAATTGCCAGCATGTCCGCCCAGTATGAGGCACTTTCAACTGATTTCTCCACACTGGAGCAAGAAGTAGAGCGCAGAGCCCTGCAGCTTGAAGAGCGCCAGAAATTTCTGGAAGAGATCATTGAAAAAACGGACACATCTGCGCTGACAAGGCCTGTAGCTGACCTAGAAACGATTGACCCTGAAACATCAGAAGAAACTGAACCGCAATCATATGAGGCCCCTCAGGAAAAGATCAGCCAGTTAGATCGCGTTGAAAAACGCAAGCCATCGCAGCTTACATTCCTTGAAAACATGATCGGTGTTGGCAAAGCGGAAGCGGCAGCCTTCTCTAATGTGGACAGACGGAAACATTTGTTACAGCGCCTTGAAAATATGGAAGAGCGCCAGCGCAATCTGGCTAATTATCTTCTTGCCAAAGCAGATCAACAAATCAGAGCGATTGATACCGTTCTCAAACCAACAAGTCTTGATCAGAACAAACTTGTTGCCCAGTTTATTGGGGATCCAAGTGCCATGGGGGGGCCCTACGTACCAGAGCAAGGCTTTGAGCCGGTATTCACCCCCTATGACAGTCTTTCTTTTTCTCAGTTACAGGATACATATCTGCGCCTTGAAATGGTCACAAATGTGCTTAACAGTTTCCCCATTGGGGAGCCTGCAGAGAATTATTATCTCTCCAGCCGTTTTGGCCGCAGGAAAGACCCTCTGAAAAAAACATGGGCCAACCACCCAGGGCTTGACCTGGCAGGCTGGCCTGGAACTGCCATATATGCTACAGCACCTGGCAAGGTTGTTCATGCCGGGTGGTATGGCCCGTATGGCAAAATGGTTGAAATTGAGCATGGGAACGGTTTCAAGACACGATATGGCCATATGCGCAAGGTGCGCGTTAAAGAGGGGGATGAAGTAACCCTTGGTCAGCGTGTCGGCGATATGGGAAAAACAGGCCGTGTAACAGGCACGCACCTTCACTATGAAATATGGTTTGAAGGTAGTGTGCGTGACCCAATGCCCTTTATGAAAGCAGCAAGTGATGTTCGCGAGATCCAAAAACGATATGCAGAAGCCCAGTAATAATAATCAAACGGCACGCAACACCACTATCGCAACCCCTTCCATCATTGCCTCTGACGTGCAGATTGACGGCAATGTCACAACATCAGGTGAACTGCAGCTGGATGGCGCCATTATTGGGGATCTGGCCTGTGGCACACTTGTTATGGGCGAAACGGGCTCAGTGAAAGGCACGATTACCGCTGAGGGCGTTACGATCAGAGGCCAGGTTCTAGGCGAGATTAAAGCCCGCACTGTACGGCTGGAAAAAAGCGCCGCTGTTGAAGGTGATGTATATAACGAAAGCCTCTCAGTTGAGGCAGGTGCCAAACTGACAGGCCGCTTTACCCACACATCCAATTTGGCTGAGGCAAAAAAGCAGGATGAAGCCGCAGAAACGCCTTCCTTTGTAAAAGCCAAACCTGCAGCGGAATAATCAAACTTAAAGCAATTCTGGTTGAGAATGAATCTGATAGTTGTTTTTCTTAACAATATCTCCTCTCGTCATGCGACGGCTCGACCGGCGCATCCATACCTGATGCTATATATATGGACTCGCCGATCTAGTCGGCGAGTGACGAAATTGGCATCAACCTAAAACAGAATTGCTTTAAAATTTGTGACCCAGGCCAATACCATGATGCGAGGTTCACCAAATTCTACCCGAGACTGAGGCACTAGAGCTAGCCCAATAGATGTTGGGCAATTTTTGCTACATAACGCTTATCAAAAACATTGCGTGCAAAGCACCAGAGTAAATTCTGAATAGGTTTAGGCATATCCGGCCTGTCTGAGGTGGTTTGAGCACTCCTGTGGAGAGAATTGTTCAAGTAGGGAGCCTATTCTTTTCCATGTTTCGGTTTTTGATCGCTCTTTGCCTTTCTGAGCGGACGTTTGAGTTTGGCGAAAACCTGTTCGATAGGGTTGAGATCAGGGCTGTATGGCGGCAGGAAGAATATTCTGGCACCAATTGGCCTGATTGCTTCTTTCACGGCACGGCCTTTATGAGAACTGAGAGTGATGAAAAGCGTTGCCGTACTGGCATAATAAAGGGGGCATTAAAAAACCCGGCCAATAGACCGGGTTCTAAAATTTCTAGCTAAAAGCTACCCCTAGGTTGGGCTGCCAGTCTGTGCTGGGTTTGGCTCAACAATCACAGGAACTGTAGGTACCACCGGCAGTGGCGGCCGCCTTGGCGTTGGCGTTGGCGTTGGCGTTGGCGTTGGCGTTGGCGTTGGCGTTGGCCTTGGCGTTGTAATAAGAACGTTGCCCGATGTACCACCAGAACTTGCAAAGCTGGTGGCTGTATCAGAGCTGCTACTTGCCGCAACAGCACTGGTCACGGTCGCTGCCGCTGCCGCATCACCCTGAATTGCTGCAGTTGTTGCAACGGCACTCGCCACCTGGCCAACCTCAGCCTGTGTTGCTGCATCGGCGCTTTCTGCTGTTGTCACCGCTTGTGCTACCAGTGTGGCAGCCGCTGTTGTGTCTGCTGCAGCAACTGTTGTCGCAGCGTTCGTCAAAACCTTTGTCGCCGCCGCACTATCGGTTGCAGCAATTGTTGTTGCGGCTGAAGAAGCAACACTTGCCGCCGCCGCTGTATCAGTTGCAGCAATCTCTTCCACCGCAGCTGTTGCGATTTCAGCAGCACCCGCAGCATCAGTAGAGGACGTTTCTACCACAGCAGCCTGCACAGCAGCCTGAATGGATGTCATTGGTACATTCGCAGCCCTGGCACGTGCGATAATCGCTTTAATCAGCGCAGGGTTGCCCTTGGCTGCCACTATTTCAGCTTGAATTGATTCTGCAGTGGGCGCTGTCACCTGCTGCGCAACCGCTGCTGTTGTGAAAACAGATGTCTCTGGCAGGGCAACCATAAGCCCAAATGCTGCAATAAGAATGGCTGTACGCATCGTACACTCCTAATAAATGAAGTCCATAATTGACTCGACCATACAATAACCAGCCTAAGTTGAAAACCTTTTTTGAGCCATTATTCCATTTTTCCCGAAAACTTCACTTTTTTCCAGCAATTGTGACCTAATTACGTAGACTTGGCATTATTTCCCCCAGATACAACCTGAATATAACGCAGTGGGGCTATCAAAGGCTTCGACACAGCTGGGCAAGCCTGTCTTTCACAACCTTTCCAAATTCCATATCCTTCGATACATTGAATAATTATAAAATTTGTGGGGCCCTCATATTCGTCATTCGACCATTACCCTCACCCGGGCTCATAGACACCGAGCACTTCGTGGTTTTGTATGGTCAGGATGACAATCATAGCCTTTTGGTTGGGGTATCTCGATGCTACGGTCGAAAAACCATCAACATTACCGGTATGAGAATATTCGGGACCAAAATCAGTTTCATAGATGCTCCTTAACTATCTACCAGAATTTCGACTCGAAACTCTACCTTCGAAAACACCCAAAGTAACCAGCAAGAAAAGAAACAACCCAAAGAAGTATAGAACATCAGTAGTTGAACAACAGTTACCTAAAATTTTATATATTATGGGTATTTTGTAAAATTCAGCAATTAATACAAACAGTTATTGTAACAGAGACTATAAGATTTTACCCTTCTGTAGCCTTATTTGATGAAGGGCAACATCAGCTAAGGGCAGTTCAATTTTCAAACTTACAAAAAAGGGTACTGATATGGCTAGGGGTGGCAATAGCAACAATAGCACGCGTCCTGTAACTGGTTCTGGCGAAGATGATGTTCTGGAAACATCAACAGCTGCCATGATCAATGGTGGTGACGGTAATGACAATATCACCGGTAGTGACGGTGCTGATGATGTACGCGCGGGTGATGGTGATGATACAATCACTGGCGGCCTGGGCGACGATACAATTTTCGGCAACGATGGCACAGATACAGCCATGGTTTCTGACCTGAGCACTGTTTCTCTGGAAGAAGCCAGAGGCAACTCATGGATCATGACAAGTGCTGACGGCACAGACACACTGAAGCATATCGAGCTGATCTCAGACGGCACATTCACCTACACTCTGGGCGAAAATAATGCTGTGTATAATCTGGGCGATGAAGGCGCGACAGACGAAGACTCTGGCGTTGATATTGATCTGTTTGACGGTGCCTTCGATGTTGAAGGCGATGCTTTCGCTGTTACAAGCTTTGATGACAGCGCAACACTTGGTTCCGTTGTTGTAGCCGCGAACGGTGTTGCAAGCTATGACCCTGCAGGGGCTTTCGAGTATCTTGCAGAAGGTGAAACAGCGACGGACACATTCAGCTACACAGTTCAGGATGATGCAGGCAACGAAACAACAACAACTGTAACAGTGACAGTCACTGGTGCAAACGATGGCCCCGTTGTAAGCGGTGTGGGCAACACAGGCGCAGTAACAGAAGATGATGTTATTGTGGCCACAGGCACTGTTGAAGCAACAGATGTTGATGCAACTGACGAGCTTACATGGTCAGGCAACAGCACTGGCGCTTATGGTGAGTTGACAATCGACGCTGACGGCAACTGGACCTACACACTGGATAACGCTAATCCTGCTGTTCAGGCACTGGGCGCAACATCCACACCACTGGAAGAAACCTTCACTGTAACCGTAACAGACGGCACTGAAAACGCTGACGAAGAAATCACAGTCACCATTAATGGCACCAACGATGCACCTGTCGCTTCCGGTGTTGGTAACACTGGTTCTGTAACAGAAGACAGCGTGACAGAAGCAACAGGCACTGTTGAAGCAACAGATGTGGATACAGATGACACGCTTACATGGTCTGGCGGCGGCGCTGGCAGCTATGGCTCCCTCGCAATTGATGCTGATGGCCACTGGACATACACACTGGATAACGGTAACCCTGCTGTTCAGGCACTTGATGCAGATTCAACACCGCTTGAAGATGTGTTCCTGGTGAACGTAAGCGACGGCACAGTAAGCACAACAGAGCAGATCACTGTCACAGTGAACGGCACTGATGATGAACTGCCTGAAATTGCCGAAGGTAACCTCACTGCGCCAGGCACAGCTATTGGCTCTGTTGCTCAGGCTGGTTGGTACAACTCTGCCAACCCGGATCATAGTGACTATTGGTATGTGAACCTGACAGCAGGTGACACTGTAACCATTCGCGTTGACCGTATTGAAAGCGCACTGGACCCAGCTCTGTTTGTCTTCCAGGGCACAATTGATGACCCTCTGGCAACTTTTGGCACCAACATCGATTTCGGTTCCGAAGCAGGTTATATTGGCTTCGCTGATGATGAAATCTGGCGCAACGACGGCCCCTATGGTGACCCGCTGTTGACCTTCACAGCACCAACAAGTGGCCAATACACCCTAATCGTGACCAACTATCTGAGCGGCGGCGATCACGGCGGCGACTTCCGCTTTGACTACCAAATTTCTGTTGATGTGGCTTAATTAGCTACGCCAGCAAGACGACAAAAAAAGAAAAGAGGCGCACCCCGCGCCTCTTTTTCTATTTCGGCATGTGAACTCTTGCTAACCGATTGCCCGCACCAGAGCCGAAATAGAGATAGTCACCCACCTGTACAGCAACAGTCACAGCGCTTATTGCCTCATTTCCCAGGTTATAGAGAATCTGTTCAGTCTGCATCGTCTCGGGGTCAAGCTTCGTAACGGCAAAGGGAATAGGCTTTTCACAGGCACTTTCCTGATTAAGCACACATATCAGAATATCATCAAACGAGTTCGCCAGAATGGATGTCACCAACAACGAGCCATCTTCAGCCCAACTGTTATTGTCCAGACTTTTCAAATGCGCCACACCCTGGATCTCTCCATCTGGTAGAGAAAGCTTCGCAACATCGTTTCCAGCATTCACAAAAAGAGTTTCGCCATCAGGGGCCAGAGTGATACCGTTCATATATCCATGATC
>JBNKGK010000156.1:0-7850 GCA_050289785.1 Kordiimonas sp. | reverse complement strand
GGTTTGGCTTGTGTCTGAGTTTTACTCTGCGCTTTGACAGTCTCATTGTTCATGCGCGCCTTCTTGAAGGCGGCCATGCGCTGTTTGATGCCGTCTAACTCCTCGCGCGGAATGCGGGGCGTTCGAGGTTTGCGTTTAACGGCTGGCCCTTCCAATCCGTATGGGCTGGGCTTGAAAGGGTTATTGTCCTTTATCTGCTTGGCGAGATATTCTTCGCGCTGAATACGCACGCGCTCAGGATCACTCGCCACGTAAAAATTGCTGCGCATATGTGTCTTGGACAGGCCGGAGGGCGCATTTGCCCCCGGCAGGTTATCCCGGTTCTTATGGGCGTAGCTCACACCCTCACGTTGTCCGGTTGGTTTTTTAGGCGGTGTGCTCATTGGCTACCCTCCACATAGGACCATGTGCCATCCGCATATTGCGGCAGATGCGCAAAGCGCGCTGGCACAGGTTCGTTGATGATGTTTTTCCAGCGATAGCCAATGAGCGCCTTAACGCGCACACGGTCTATCGGCGGGTGATATGGGTTGGGATGGAAGCGCCCGGCCATGGAGCGCTCTTCGTAATAGGGCCTACGGTCTGCATAAATGGGCAGAGGCACATCATCCATGAAGACATAGGCTTTATCATTCGGTGTTTTGAGAATTTCATCCGGGGTGCGCAAAAGCCGTTGTTGTTTGCTGCGGTTCTTGGCCGCCATCCGGTAATGACTAAGCTTGTGCGCGGTTTCTACCGGGCTGGCTCCATTCAGCATGGCGTGAATGGCTTCCTTGCGGGCCATGTCATCGCGCCCTTGCGTCAGTGTGTCATCATATTCAAGGGTTTGGTGGCCCAGCATCCGCGATAGGCTGGATGCACTCTCAATATCCCTTACGGCGAAGTAAATCCTCACCGCCGCCGAAGACGGAATGATGGTCTTGGCCCCGCGCCCGGTCAGCTCCATTTGGTCTGCGCTCTGGTAAACCGCTACCGGGCGAATGCCGATGCCCGCGCCGTAGGTAAAGAGCTTGGTCACAAGGGGGAAGCTGCCAAGCTGCGCGCATTCATCCAGTATCCACGTTTGACGCGGCGCGGATGGGGCGCGGGATTTGTAAATCATTGCCCCAACAAACATGGCTTTGATCACGGACCCCCACGCATCAATAAACTCGGCTGGTGGCATCATATAAAAATTATAGGCCTGATCACTTTCGCATAGCTGCGATAGCGAGAAGTCATAAGGCGGAGAGACAGACTCCATCAGAACCGGATCAGACAGGGCCGAGAAGGATTTGAATATCTCGCCCAATATACCGCGCATGCCTGCGCCTTCACCGCGTCTGCTTTCGGCGATTTCTTCTTCGATGCGGCGGGAGATTTCAAACCCGCATTCATTCATGGCAAAAGCAAACTCCACCCATGCTTCGCTATTGCCGGGGATCAGGTTGATGACTTCATACAGGCGCGGTAGTGTCAGCACACCGTCCATCGTGACGATGGTCAGGATGATAGCTTCGAGAAACTCACGGCCCCGGCGCTCAAAATACTCTCCATTGTTCGAGCCGGAGAGCGCGATCATATTCTGGGCAAAGACCTTGGTATCTGCAATCAGGGTGGGGCTATCCGCATGGATATAATCGACAGGGTTGATCCGGTGTCCCGGCAAGCCGTGAAGGCCAAGCGGGTTCCAGTAGATACAGGGCTTGCCCCGACCAGACTCATTGTGCCGGGTCTGGTTTTGGCTGATATAGGCGCATTCGCCCTTCATATCGAGCATGAGCAAGGTACCGCCATACATGCCATCAAGCATGGTGTAAGCTAATATATCACGCAGCTTGCCACCACGCGCACCAGCGGTGAGGAGCACGCCGCCCATGCCGTTCCAATATAACGGTTTGTTGCCGACAAACCCGCAAAACAGCGAGTCAGTTGTTTTCTTGAAACAGGGCCGCAGGGCCGGATCATCCGCATCGATAAACCCGGCGCTGCCATAGCGGTCCCGTTCATTATCAAAATCTGTCATGTGAAAGCTCCGAAGGGTCACAAAAAGACCGGGCGGCGCACCACCCGGTCATCACTGGTTCTTGCGGATTATTTGTAAACGTCTGTGCCGCCTATCCAGTTGTAAGTGGTTTTGATTTTGCTGGCTCCCCAGCCGATCAATCCGGCGAGGAACAAGAAGGCCAGCCCAGAGCCGGAGCCATTGCTCAGACCGCCAAGGCCAAGTAAGCCAAAGAAAACAGCCACCCCAAAAAGTATGTTTTGGGTTTTCTTGGCCGTCTTGTTGATAATTTGATCAGGTTTTTGAGGCATGAGTATTCCTTTCAGGATGCCTGTTGGGTGTGAGAGTTAAAAGATGCGAACCATGATGGCGGTGCCGCCAACGATGATCAGGGTTGCGACTGTAGCTCTTGCAATCGCATAGGTGCTGGCTCCAACGATCAGGAACCAGAAGATTTCAACGATGATTTCAAAGCCTTCGCCGTATTGCCGCTGCGTAAAGCCAACGACCCAAGCAACGCTCATCGAATACAGCGGGCCTGTAGCGAAGAATGACACGACAATGGCGGCAATCTCCGCAATCAGCCGGATCGACTTCTCATAAAGGCTCTGTGCTGCCTTTTTATTGGTGGTGGACATTAAAAAATACCTCATCAATCAATGGCCAAACTCAGGCCCGTTAAAGAGGTTTTCTAATTTACGCATCAAAAGGCATCTGTCATCAATCCCAACTATTTCTTGTCAAGTTTGACGTTCCGTTTATGGTGATGAGGCAGAAGCGGAAGTTGATTGGAAAACCCTTTGCCACGGGCGTTTTGGGACTGGAAAAATCATTATTGCTGGAACAGCAATCTGGATGAGCGCACCTTCTTGCGCTTGCTGGAACTTTACTGTGCTGGTGAAACATGCTCCAAGGCTGCGGCCACCATCAAGGCCGAAGCACGGCGGCGGAGCTTTAAGACAATGAGCCGCCAAACCGCCAATCGCTATTATCTATTATTCGGGGATTATCTCTTTGCCATGTTGCCGGAGCGCTACCGCTTCACGGAGATTGAGCTGGCATTGGCTGACGGTTTGCCGGAGGGCATGACCTTTCCAGAGGGATATGTGCAGCAGCTTGTCGCCGTTGCCATGCATAATGTGCTCTATGATCGTCTGGATCACAGCGACCCCATCAACAAAGCACTGATCGGCAACACCACACAGGAAACCCATGATATGATGGCAAGACAATCACGGGCCATGCGGGGTATTCCCTTGGAAACATTTTGGGTGCATCTGGCTTTTAACTTCTGGCACAGCATCATGAAGGAAGAGCAGCCGGGTACCAATCCGGGCAAAGCCCTGTTCAAGCTGATGAAACAAACACTGCGCCAGCATCCCATAGGCTCATTCGAGCTGAGGAGTACAAGGCTGGTGCGCGGGTGAGGAGATTAGAGCAGCGCTTCCAGCCTCTCAAACCCCCGCGTGATGGTGGAGCGTGAAACGCCGTATCTACGTGCCACCGCAGATATGCTCTCTCCGCGCTGCATGACGCATTCATGGGCGCTGACGATGGTTTCAATATCCAGCTTATAGTCCGGGCCAAGGCGTTTGCCGCTGGCTCTCGCCGCTTCTAATCCGGCTAGCGTGTTCTCAATAATAATATCCCTGTGAAACTCGGCCACCGCCGCCAACACATGAAAGATCATCTTGCCGCTTGGCGTGGTGGTGTTGATCCCCTCACTCATGGAGCAGAAATGAATCCCCTCATTATGAAAGCGCGTTAGGAGGTCAGATAGATGCAAAACCGAACGGCCCAAACGATCCAGCTTGAACACGACCAGACTGTCACCGGGCTTTAAAAATTTGAGCGCTTCATCAAGGCCGGGGCGCTTGTCTTTGGCCCCTGATATGCCGGGGTCTTTGAAAATGGGCTTGCAGCCAATGGCCTCCAATGCATTAAGCTGCATCCTGAGTTTCTGGTCCTTTGTGGAAACCCGCGCATAACCAACCTTACGACCGGGCGCATTGATATTGGGCCAAATTTCCATAGCGGCAATCTCGCTGTTGCATAGACGATCGTTTATGGACAGTTGGCATTTTTGCGGCTCCTTCGGGTTCTCATTTTCACTAAACCATTGAAAAATGGCGCTTTCGATATTTTCTATCATTTCCATATTTCAGCATTTCCTCATATACTCGTTAACCATCGTCTGCGAGCATATCCAACGCACTGAAAACTATCAGGAATTTCAGACATGGTGATGCGCCTTATCCACAAAATTCACACCATAGTCTGCAAAGGCGCGGTGAGAGCCATGTTTACGAAATTCGTAATAATGTTGCAAAAAACAATCAAAACGGGTATATTACAGCCAGTTTAACAAACAGTTTTGATGTTATGAGTGCATTATCGAGTCGCATATTTGGCGAAAACGCCGCAAAGAAAACCGCAAAGGGCGCTGCTCTTGCTGCGATGATCTTTGGTTCCGTTGCTGCACCGTTTAATGCGGCAAACGCGAATGACGCGGCGGCGGATATTCATCCGGGCATATCTCAAACGGCATATGCCACGCAGGAACTAGCTTTGGCTAAGAAATCTGTTGGCCTTCGTGATTCACGTCAATTTGACAAAGATGTAGTACGCTCTGCTACTGCAATCGCTTCTAATGATACCATCGCACTTGCCTTATACGGTGCGAATTCCAACGATCTTAATCAAGCGCGCTTGGGCGTATGGGATGCTAAACGCGAGGGTATTGATGTGGCCGGTATCGTTGTTGGCCCTCAAGGGGAAGCAAAAGGGTACGATGTATTCGGTGATGGCCATTTGTGGGCTGAGCGAACACCGGAAGAATTAGCGGGAAGCAATGATATTCGCCGATCCGTTTATGTATCCATAAAATATGCAGATTCCAGCATGAAACTCCTAAAGGCAAAGGCGGAACGGGATAGCGATCCTGTCGCTCTTGCTTCTGCTACATACGAAAATTAAAAGCTAAGCCGGAAATTGATTGAACTCTATGGGTTTCGCTGTTTGTCCATTGGTGGCAAGCGTGTTTTCTTGCTCTGGCGTTGGGCTTTCATCCGTGGCCCCTAGGGCGGCAGTTTGAAATTTCGCTGATATAGGCTCCTGATCAAACAAGGGCTTTTCATCATATGTAGCTGCAACGCTAGTGGAGTGATTTGTATCAGCCACATTTTCTGTCATATCTAAATCATCAAACGCATCACTATCTGAGAAAAAACTATCAGAATTACTATGAGCGGCTGATGTTTCTGCCGTACTTAGCTCATCGTAACCGCGTAGTTTAAATATTTGTTCAGAAGCGTTTAGGTCATCATCAAGTTCAGTTGCGGTTTTAAGTGCAACAAAAAAGTCAGCTTCGCTTGCACTTTGTATGGCGGCCTGACGCAGTTCTTCAGTTGGGGCTTCTGTTATATTATGGCGGTGGGCCTTTGCTTCTGCCTCGTTTGCTTGTGCGTTGACCTCATTTTCTTTGGCAAGTGCGCCTATTTGTCGAAGGACATTTGAATCTGTCAGATCAACATCTGTCAGGCCATATTTGTCTTTGTATTCCTGAACGGCATCTTCAAAATTCTGTTTTTCTTCTGGTGTCATGCCATCCGTAGGGGCTTTCCCTGCCATAACATTTTGCATGGCTTTGTCAACGGCCTCAGCTTGCGCGCGGTACATCGCCGCTTGTCCGGCATAATATTGTTCATTTAAAATGACCTGATGCATTAATAAGGTGAAGCGGTCACTATCCAGCCGTTTTTGATCAGCGGCCTCTTTTTCTCTTTTGTCCTGTAGGCGCTTTTGTTCAGCCCGTTGGTCTATCACTTTGGCTTCCGCAGCTTTCCGCAGGTCTTCATCACCCCCGTCATGCAGATGAGGGGAATTTGAGAGAGCATTTATGTTGGGTGAAGTGGTGCCAGCAGCTTTTTCCTCAAGGTCAAGCTGCATAGCCATGTCTAGGTCATTTTGCTCTTTGGCAATACTATTTCCATAATCGCTACCTTGCGTTGCTGTATTGGTAACCTTCCGGTCACTATGATGCTGTGTGTGGTGAATACTCATCTAGTCCCTACCTGATACCTTTTGCCCTGTTGTTTTCCTGTCTTCGCAGGCTTATTTAATGTCATGATAGTGTGGCATATTATTTATTAAGGTCCGGTAATTTATACATACAATATGTGCTAATTAAATATAAAATTGTATATATTACAGCCCTATAAGCACTTGATATATATAAGTAAAAAATACAAGGAAAACTGAAACCAGTTTTAATCAAACTTAATTATTCTAAAATATTTTTTTATTATTGTGTTTGCAAAATAGAACCTTGCTCTACTTTTCACAGATTGTATCAGGTGATATAATCGCTTTATGATCCGCATTCCACGCGTTCCCATTACGCAAGACATTATAAACATTCTCATCGCCCATCGAAACCGTACGAATATAGCGCCGAGAGCACTGTTTCGCGGTAAACGTCAATCCAAGCCGGAGGGGCTTCAGAGCAATCATATCTACAACTGGATTGATGGCGGAACCAAAACCGCCCGGAAAGATCATCTGGATTATGTTTTAAACGAATGGGCTAAACTGCCCGATGCAAAACAAAAGCGTAGGCGTTCCGGCAAGACCTATACCGAGAGTTATGTCGCAATCACAAAATCTGATTTAGAGGAACTCCGCAAATTTCGAGATTTGGCTTTTACACCGTCCATGATCCTGAAGGGAAATAGTGCAGCCCCTGAAGGACTGACAGCGGGAATAATTATTAGCTGGTTGGCGGGCGCTACAACAAAAGTGCAGCCGCATTATCTTGATTTTGTGCTCAAGGCTTATCAGGAGCTTGAAAAACATCCGCAAAGGCCGATGATCGTTGATGATATGATCACGGCTGAGTTTACAGCGTACATTGAAGAAAGCGGTATTGGCAGTATAACCCTGCTTAAAAACCGCAAGGATATTCCCTCAGGGCTTAGATCATCTACCGTTAATCGTTGGGTTTCCGGCCATGCGGCCACAGCCCGGAAAGATCACCTTGATTATGTGCGCCGCCGCTATCGTCAGGTTATCAAGGAACAAAGATAGACGAATAAGAAAGCACCTCGCCCCATTTTTGTGTGTGGGGATGGGACGAGGCACCTCTTACGGGGTGTGACTGCGTGAAGCCGGGAGTCACCCCGAAGGGGAACGGTTTTAATTATGCTGTGCGTCTTTCGCAGGAAGCAGCCCGAACAGCGCGCCGCATTTCTTTGCCACTTTGGGGGCTGCGGGCCGGGGTGTTGTCCACGGCTTTGTTCAGCGTTTTAAACATCGCATGGTAATCCCGTATCGCTTTGCGGTACAACGCCCAGTGACGCTTCATTTCCAATCGGGCAATGATGTTTTCGTAAGAGGAATACTCCAACTCTAAATCATGGCTCAATGTTTCATGACGCGCGGCCAAATTGCGCGTCACAGCGGTGATTCCAGTCACCCGATTTCTCATACGCGCGACAATATCCTTCATATGCCGCACATCATTGATCAGGTTTTCGTTTTTATCTTGATTTAGGTGGGTGCTGATATCGCACCCAAGATTCTCCCCAAGGAGCAAGTGCGCCATAAATGCCGCCTTGTCATACTCAATACTACTCATTTTAGTTACTCCATACACGTAAATAGGAATTTAAATAATACAAAACATTAAATAGTTAGCTTCTTGTATTTATTGCCGCTGATTTTGTCAACATAAAGGTGTACAAAACACCAAATAGTTGTTATTCAGTGTTTAAATATGTATGGAAAGACATGAATTATGTCATTTGATGGTGGACAATTAGGGGCGGCGCGCGCGCTGCATCAACCAAGGTTGGATATTAAAACTCTG
>JBNKGK010000155.1:0-7918 GCA_050289785.1 Kordiimonas sp. | reverse complement strand
CGCATGGTGCAAGTGTTCCTGCAGCAAGCCTTAAGGGATGGTTTCTTCCATGCTGATTTGCATCAGGGTAACCTGATTGTGGAAACTGATGGCACAATAGCCGCTATTGATTTTGGCATCATGGGGCGGCTCAGCAAAAGTGAGCGGCGCTTTCTTGCTGAAATTCTGTATGGTTTTATTAAGAGGGATTATGTGCGCGTGGCGCAGGTGCACTTTGATGCGGGTTATGTGCCGAAGGATCAGTCTCTGGCTGAATTTGCACAGGCACTGCGGTCGATCGCTGACCCGATTATGGACCTGCCAGTGGCAGAAATTTCTGCAGCTGACCTGCTGGCCCAGCTTTTTGCCACGACAGAGCGTTTTGCCATGCAGACACAGCCCCAGCTTCTGTTATTGCAGCGTACCATGGTGATGGCAGAGGGGCTTGCCCTGCACCTGAACCCGCAGGTGAATATGTGGCAGATATCCGAGCCGGTGATTGAGGCTTGGATGCGAGAAAACCTGAGCTTGGAAGCCAGGATGGCCGATATTATTGCAAACCTGCCGCGCTTGATAGAGCGTTTGCCTGAACGGCTGGACCAGTGGCTGAATGAAACTGGCGCCCCCGTGGCACAGGATGAGCAACCAGAACCCGCACCCGGGCAAAGTCGGCTTTTTTCTTTTGCTTTGGGGTTGGTGGCGGGGGCCGCTGTTATCAAAATTCTTTTCTTGTAACGGTTGGTTCTGCAACAGCAGAGTTGCCGCGTCAGGCAAACCCGCCTATATCTTTTGACGTGAATGTTGATCTACGAAAGTGGGTGTACGGCTTATGCTGAAAGGCAAACGCATATTATTAATCATCAGTGGTGGGGTGGCAGCCTATAAAGCGCTGGACCTTTCCCGCCGTTTGATGGAGCAGGGGGCAGATGTGCGCGGTGTGCTTACGCACGGCGGCTCGCAGTTTATTACGCCTCTATCTGTTGCCAGCCTGACAGGCAATGAATGTTACACTGACCTATTTTCCCTTAAAGACGAAGCCGAGATGGGCCATATCCGCCTGTCGCGTGAGGCTGACCTTATTCTAGTTGCGCCGGCCACGGCTGATCTGATGGCCAAAATGGCGAATGGTCTGGCCAATGATCTGGCCTCCACTATTCTTCTTGCCACGGATAAGCCGGTGATGGTTGCTCCCGCTATGAATGCCCAGATGTGGGATCATCCTGCCACTCGGCGCAATATGGACCTGCTGCAAAAGGACGGCATTTTGTTTGTTGGTCCTGCGCCCGGCATGCTCGCTTGTGGTGAAGTGGGGCTTGGCAGGCTTGCTGAGGTGCCGGATATTGTGGAGGCCGTAAGCCAGTTTTTCGGCGGGCAGGTGCTGCCGCTCAGCGGAAAAAAAGTTGTGGTAACGGCAGGGCCAACCCATGAACCGATTGACCCTGTGCGCTATATCGCCAACCGTTCTTCCGGCAAGCAGGGCTACGCCATTGCAGGGGCGCTGGCGGCTTTGGGTGCGGATGTGCAGCTTGTCTCTGGCCCCACAAACATTGAAGCACCAGAGGGTGTTCAGCTTATCAATGTGGAAACAGCGTTGCAGATGCAGGATGCTGTAATGGCGGCCTTGCCTGCAGATGCCGCAGTTTGCGTGGCAGCGGTGGCTGATTGGCGTGTGAACACCGGGGCTGATCAGAAACTGAAGAAAACCAAAAATGGCATCCCGGCGCTAGAGTTGGTGGAAAATCCAGACATCCTGGCGGGCATTTCTGCACTACAGGAAGGCAGGCCGGAACTGGTGGTTGGTTTCGCTGCCGAAACAGAAAATATACTGGAGTATGCTGCGGCTAAAAGGGTGCGTAAAGGCTGCGACCTTATCGTCGCCAATGATGTTTCTCATAGCACCGGCATTATGGGCGGGGCTGATAATCAGGTTCATCTGGTCTCTGGTGATGGTGTTGAAAGTTGGCCGATGTTAACAAAGGATGAGGTGGCTTTGCGCCTTGCCCATAAAATTGCTGATTTACTGGAAGTTGATTGATGACAAATACTGTAACGATTGAAGTAAAGCGTTTGCCGCATGGTGAAGGTTTGCCCCTGCCAAAATATGAAACATCCGATAGCGCAGGGATGGACCTTTATGCTGCTCTTGCTGAGGGTGAAACAGTCACCCTGGGTCCGCTTGAGCGCGCCATGATTCCTACAGGGTTGGCCATGGCTTTGCCGCATAGGCATGAGGCGCAGGTGCGCCCCCGTTCTGGCCTGGCTGCAAAAAACGGTATTACCTGCCTTAATACTCCCGGTACTATTGATGCGGATTATCGCGGTGAAGTGAAGGTGATTCTGGTCAATCTCTCTAATGATCCCTTCACCATTGAGCGCGGGATGCGCATCGCCCAGATGATCATTGCGCCTGTCACACAAGGTGTGTGGGCCGAGGTGTCAGAACTCGGTGAAACAGAGCGTGGTGCTGGAGGGTTTGGTTCAACCGGAACACGCTAGAAAGGCCTGAACATGAAAGTGGCTCTTAAAGCATTGTTTGCAGTATCTATATTTTCAACGGTGCTTGTGGCAGAGGATGATCATGCCCCTGCAGAAGACCTGACACCTAAGTTACGGCATTTCCTACAAAAGGAAATGCACGCGTTGGTGAAAGAAGGGCGTGCTGTTGAAAAGGCGTTGGATGCTGGTAATAGTGCGGCTGTGCGCAAACATGCTGGTCGCATGCATGAGGCTTTCATCTTCCAAGATGACATTACAACATTTGACCTTCGTGTTTTGAAAGCCACGTTGGGGGAAGATTTTGTAGAGCGTGACAAAGCTTTTCACGCTATGGCGCACGAGTTGGAAGAGACGGAAGAGCTAGAATTACAGGATACGCTGTTTAACAAGATGCTAGGCGTCTGCTCTGCCTGCCATAAAGCTTATGCCCCTGACGCAGGTCTGCTTGAGTAGAGGGTGGATGAGCAGTATAACTGAACATGTGACAATCTCGGATAAAATTAAGAGAGTGGTGCCCCGGTGAGTGATGATCATGATATGCCTGAAGGTGATAACGAATGCTTTGATCCTTTCGCCGATGTTGATGAATGGTCATCAGAAGCAGATGAAGAAGCCTATCAAAGCTTGCTAGAAAGATAATGGAAGATAGTGAAATCAAATTACGTCATTTAGAGGTACTCGCGAGAATGAGTGAAACTGCCCTACAATCGGGGGAGCGGTATCAAAACATAGTATTTGGTATGTTCTATGCGGGTTTCTTTGCATTCTGGTTTGGGGTTAAAGATTCTCTCCAGACCAGTGTTGTGCTCATCGCTGGCTTTTTTATGATTGTCTCTATTTTAATTTACGCATTATGGGTTGTCTATAATGCGCAGTATTTGATCTCCGTACAAAAGCTGGCTTCAGCAAAGTTACTTGATGCAAGCAACTTGAACAAGCTACTTGAATTAGAGAATGCATCTGATTTGGGGGATAAAACACAACGACTTTATCGTTTTCAACCATATGTATTTTATTCGTCTATTTGTTCGGCATCGGTAGGAATCTTAGCATTGCTTTATGGGTTCATACGCGGGTTTCTTATTTCCATTCGTTTCCTTTGATAGTGAGTTCTTAATCTTGGATTTTACAGATGAGCAACTAGAGAGGTATGCCCGCCATATTATCCTCAGGGAAGTCGGTGGGGCTGGGCAACAGGCGCTTTTGAATGCGCGTGTGCTGGTTGTTGGGGCCGGGGGGCTTGGATCACCGCTTCTGCTTTATCTAGCTGCGGCTGGTGTGGGCACCATTGGCATTGTGGATAATGATTCGGTGGAGCTGTCTAACCTGCAACGCCAGGTGATTCATTTTACTGATGATGTGGGCACATCAAAGGTGGCTAGTGCCACGGCGAAACTTGAGGCGCTTAATCCTGATGTAAGGGTGATTAGCCACACAGACCGGCTCACGACAGATAATGCCTCAGCTATTATTGCCGAATATGACATTGTGGCGGATGGCACCGATAATTTTGCCACCCGGCATCTGGTGAATGACACCTGTGTGGCCCTTGGGAAAACGCTGGTTTCTGCGGCACTTGGTCCGTATGAGGGGCAAATTGCCACCTTTAAACCCCATGCAGGGGAAGGGCTGCCCTGTTACCGCTGTTTTCTGCCGCATGAGCCAGCACCAAATGAGCAGCGGACCTGCTCTGATTTTGGCATCTTGGGCGCTGTGGCAGGCATGGTGGGCACCATGCAGGCCCTTGAGGTGTTGAAGGAAATTGTGGGTGTAGGCGAAGGACTGGCGGGTAAAATACTGATGGTGGACGCACTTACCATGGCGGTGCGGAAAATAACGCTACCACAAGACCCTGAATGCAAGACTTGTGGGAAAAGGGGCTGAGTCATGGCAAAGCGACTGATCAGAAAGCCCATGACCCTAATGGTGATTAGCCCCTTGCTGGAGCGTATCCATATGGCGTTGATGACAGGGGCCACGGCGGCGGCCATGGGCAGGCCTGTCACCTTTTTCTTTTCCAAAGGGGCGGCTCAATTTCTGGACAAAAGCAGGCAAGGCTCGCTGATGACCTCTGAAGGCCTTGCGCTTTCGGATATGGAAGCGGGTTATGACGAAAAGGGTATTGCCGATTGTGCCGTGCTTCTGGACGGCCTTGCTGCCATGGACGTACGTTTCATCGCCTGTGAAACGGCTTTGCGGGAACATGATATTCTGCCAGAGGATATGATATCCCGCCCCCACGTGGAAATAGCAGGCCTGGCAGGGCTTATCGAATCAGGTGAAGGCGGTGATTGGCTGACCTTTTAAGGGTCAGTCCTGTTGCCTGCGTGGTTTTTCCTGTGTGTAAGTGCCTAGCAGAGTCACTTTCTTTGTGTGAAAGCGCAGCTCTTCCATCGCGCGCGCCACATTTTCCATGCCTTCATGGCCTTCAATGTCAGCATAAAATTCAGTTGCGGTGAAGCTATCTGATTCGTAATAACTTTCCAGCTTGGTCATGTTCACCATGTTCGTGGCGAATCCACCGAGGGCTTTGTATAGTGCTGCCGGAATGTTTTTCACCTCAAAGGTGAAGCTGGTCATCATTGGTTCTTTCAGTTTGCTTAAATCAGCTCGCTCACGAGAGAGCACAACAAAGCGTGTGGTGTTATTACCCTCATCATGAATATCAGCTTTCAGGATTTTAAGGCCGTACACTTCAGCGGCCAGCCTGCTGGCGATGGCGGCAATGCTGTTATCCCCTTTTTCTGCCACATAGCGGGCAGCCCCAGCGGTGTCAGCAAAAGAATCAGGTGTCAGGCCCATATTACGCAGGGTTTTGCGGCACTGGCCCAGGGCCTGCACGTGGCTCATGGCAGATTTGATGGTTGTTTCATCAGCGTCCTGTGTAGCGAGAAGGCAGTGTCGCACTGTCTCAAAATGCTCACCTACTATATAAAGCCCACTATCTGGTAATAAGATGTGAATATCCGCCACCCGGCCTGCCGTGGAGTTCTCAATCGGAATCATAGCTAGTTTTGCCTGCCCGTTTTTAACTGCGGCAAGGGCATCTTCAAAGCTGGGGCAGGGCAAAACGTCCATATCTGGAAACTTGGCCTGACACGCCATATGAGAATAAGCGCCTAATTCGCCCTGATAGGCGATAGTGTTCTTTGGGTCAGTAGGTGTGCCAGCCATGGAATTCTATCCGATCAACTTAATCTTTTGTGGTGAGAATATGTGCCAAGCAAAGGCTTTTAAGTCAACGCGGAGATCGCTTAATTCGTGCCTGCGCCCTTCTGTCACGGTGAAAAAGTGCATTTTTTTGCATAAACAGCATAAAAACGTGCAAATCACGACTTGAATATAAGACCCATCAGCGGCTATTGTCGCGCCGAACGAGCCGGTTTTACCGGAGACGGTGAAACGGTGAACGAGATTTCTGGCGTTCGCCATGAAGGAGAAGAGCCTGTGGATTCCTTTGAGTGGAATAAAGTTTTTGCAGCGTTGATTGGTTCTGCGCTGTTAATCATGGTGATTTCAACCATTTCTGAAAGCATGTTCCATGAAGAACATGAAAAACCTGCCTTTACAATTGAAGTAGCTGAAGCTGGTGCTGCAGAAGTTGTGGAAGAAGAAGGCCCATCACTTGCAGAACTGCTGGCTGGTGCCGATGCAGGCAAAGGTGAGCGTCAGTTCGCCAAGTGTAAGGCCTGCCATACCATTAATAAAGGTGGTAAAGATGGTACTGGTCCTCACCTCTACGGTGTGCTGGGGCGTCCTGTTGCTAGTGTGGCAGGCTTTAAATATTCCGGTGACCTGTCCGCAGTTGGTGGCAACTGGACATATGAGCGCCTGAATGAATGGCTGACTAATCCTAAATCTGTTGCCAAAGGCACAAGCATGGCATTTGCGGGTATTCGTAAGGATGGCCAGCGTGCTGACCTGATTATGTATCTGCGTAGCATGACTGATGAGCAGCCTGAATTGCCATCTGTTGAGGAAATGGCAGAAGCTGCTGATGAGGCTATGCCTGCGGCTGAAGCGATGGAAGAAGCAGCTCACTAGGCTGCTCTCTGAAAGTCAATTCCGAAAAGCGGGCCTGAGAGCCCGCTTTTTTATGATGCCAAGCGCTTGAAACCCAGGAATGGATTATGGCCCTGATCTCTGATCATGCCTGCAATCACTTCCTCAAGTGGATTAACGGTTACGGCCATACGTGTGCCATTGGCATGCAAGAGGGTGCTATCATCCACCATCCAGCCTACGTGATCTGTAAAAAAGGCCAGATCACCGGCCTGTGGTGTATCTGATTCGGCTAACGGGTGGCCTATGCTTTGCCACTGCGGGCCACTATCCCTGTGTACTCGTAGGCCGGCCATGTCCAGCGGTACCTGAACCAGACCGCTACAGTCGATGCCGGTTTTGGTGCGCCCTCCCCACAGATAGGGACTGCCAATAAATTGTTGGGCAATGGTAAGCGGATTGGCGTTTTTTGGAGTTGCGATATCACGCAAGTGATTAGTGAAGACCCAACCGCATCCTTCGGCTTTGCTAAATTCTTGGCTGATTTCTCCCGTGCAGCGCATATAAGCCCCCATGGGTAAAAGGCCTGAAGGGGCAGAGCGTAGGTCTGGTTCTGTATAATGATGCACCAGAGGGGCTGTTATCTGATGGGTCGGTTTCCGGGTATGAGGGCCTGCTGCAGATTCATACAGCCAGCCTGTATAGCCATCGATAAGCGAAATAACATTCAGCCAGTCATGACTGCTGCTGATAATCTGCAGAGGTTCTCCGTACAGGCATTCGCTAAGGGCTCTGCTTTTTGGATGTGGTTCGCTATGCAGGGCGGCCCAGGGTGCTATGCAGATGGCGTTAATCTCTGTACCTGCTTTTAAATAGGGCTTTTGGTCAAGAATGTTGGTGGGATCATGTAGAGGGGGAAGGCCGAAACCTTGTAAGAGGTCCGTCCGGCCTGTTTTTTTAGTCTCTGTAATCATGCTCTCCAGCATCAATAGCTTTTTCCGCAGCAATTATCCGATCAGATACTTCGCTTAGATATACCGCACCTTTGACTGTACGCTGAATAAAAATATTGCGTTTGTCTTTCTCATCTTTCACACGCTTGATAAGGCCTTGTCTGCTGAGCGAATCAAGTGCCCGTGTGATCACTGGCTTGGTTACATTCATTTGGGCGGCGAGCCTGCGCACAGTGTGGGGGTCTGGCATCATGTAAACGGTGAGCAACACAGTCATTTGCCGCATGGTGAGGTCAGCCTCAGCTCCACGCACACCAGCTAGGTTAGCCTGATGCCATATTTTCAGCATGCGTGGGCTTGTCTTTTCGGCCACCAGCTTGCCCCCTTCCCAAAGTTTTCCTGGTTGATGCCTGTACTATGGAGAGAAACATTTAAGTTTGTCTTAAATGTTTCTCGCGCGATACTGTAGCTTATGATTCTGGCGCAAT
>JBNKGK010000154.1:0-7992 GCA_050289785.1 Kordiimonas sp. | reverse complement strand
CACGGTGACAAATTGCAGCGCCAGCGCCAACGCATCATCCAGTCTTTCCGGAATGACAAGATTGATTTCCTGGTGGCAACAGATGTGGCAGCCCGCGGTATTGATGTGCAGAATGTGACCCATGTGTTTAACATCGATGTGCCGATTGATCCGGAAAGCTATGTGCACCGTATTGGCCGCACAGCACGCGGCAGTGCCAGCGGCAATGCCTACACCTTCTGCTGCAAATCAGAAGTGGGATTACTGCGTGCCATCGAACGACTGATTAAAGACAAAATCGAGGTCGATGAAGAAAATAACCCGTTCCCACAGCCGATTGGTGCAGCCAAAGGCCCAAGGAGAAGCCAGCCTGCCAATGGCCGCCGTGCTGGTGGTAAAAAACGGGCAGAACAAGGCGGCAGAAAACGCGCCGACTTTGCTGGTAAGAAACGATCTGGCCAGGAAGGCAAGAAGCGTTCAGACTTTGCCGGGAAAAAGCGTTCCGAGCAGGGCGAACAACAACAGCCAGAACAGGGTGGCCAGAAACGCTCGGAGTTCGCAGGGAAAAAACGTTCTGATTTTACGGGCAAAGCGCGCCCTGCCCGGGATGAAAAGCGGTATAGCGAACAGGGCGAACAAAAGCGCTCTGATTTTGCGGGCAAAGCGCGCCCGGCTCGGGACGAAAAGCGGCATAGTGAACAGGGCGGACAAAAACGATCAGATTTTGCAGGTAAAAGACGCCCAGAACAGGGCGAAAAAAGGCATAGCGAACAAGGCGGGCAAAAGCGCTCTGACTTTGCTGGCAAAAAACGCGCCGAACATGACGGTGCCGAGCGCCGCGCAAGGCCCGCTAAACCTGGCAAGAAAACAAGCCACAGAAAAGGCGGCAAGCCGCCGATGGCTGCAGTGGCAGACAAGCCAAAAGCTGGCCCAAAAGCTGCTCCGAAAAAAATCAAAGGCAAAAAAGCAGGTGGCAACGCACCTTTAAAACGTCGCGCCGCTTAATTCAGCATAGGCCCATCTGGCAGCGTCTTGCACAACGTCAGATGGGCCATTTATCAGGCCCCCCGCCACTGGTTTAAGTGATGGATCATCACTATTCCCTATAGCGATCAGCACATTACGTACAAAATGGTCCCGGCCAATGCGTTTGATCGGGCTACCAGAAAACACCTGCCTGAAGGTGGCATCATCAAGCCCTGCCAGTTCGGAAAGTGTCGGCGCCCCCAGCTCTGCACGAGCATAGAACGAGGCCTCGTTCGCCACTTTGGCAAACTTGTTCCAGGGACAGGCGGCAAGGCAATCATCACAGCCATAAATTCTATTGCCCATTGCTTTCCTAAACTCTGTCGGAATAGGGCCTTTGTGTTCTATGGTCAGGTAGGAAATACACCGACGAGCATCCAGTTTGTAAGGGGCAGGAAAGGCCTTTGTCGGACAGGCATCCAGACAAGCATGGCAACTGCCACACTGATTTCGGTGGGGAATATCCACCGGAAGGGCCATATCCGTATAGATTGCGCCTAAAAAAAGCCAGCTCCCAAACTCACGAGAAACCATATTAGTATGCTTGCCCTGCCAGCCGAGGCCTGCAACAGCAGCCAGCGGCTTTTCGGCTACAGGAGCCGTATCAACAAACACCTTCAGCGCACAGCCATATTCCTCCACCATCCAGCGGGCCAGTGCCTTCAGGCGCCTCTTGATGATGTCATGATAATCCTTACCACGTGCATAAACGGATATATTACCCATGGCTTTCTCGCCCAACAGCGCCCTTGGGTCTGTCTTAGGGCCATAGTTCATGCCCAGCATGATCACGCTCTGCGCCTCAGGCCACAGGTTTTTGGGGCTTAAGCGGTGATGAAGCCTGTCCGGCATCCACTGCATGCTGCCGTGATAGCCCCTATCGATGAAATCCTTAAGACCCTGCTGCACAGCCTCTGTGGTGTCCGCAGGTGCAAAGCCCACCTGGTCAAAACCCAGTTCTTGTGCTTTATCGGCCAGCACGGCGTTCATGTCGCCGGGCGTCGCCATATCAGAAATCCAGTTCCTGATAATGTTTCGCCGGTGTCAACCCTGTGATTCTATCAGCCAGAAGTGGCCGAACAGCACGACGGCATTTTACCCGCACGTACCAATCCTTCACATGAGGCCAGCTTTCCCAAGCGATATCGCCAAAATAATCCACCACAGAAATGTGGGCCGCCGCAGCCGCATCTGCCATGGTGTATTGCGCCCCTGCCAGATAATGCCGCCTTTCTGTCAGGTAGGTGATATAGGCCAGATGCGTTCTCAGGTTATGGGCTGCACAGCGAATCGCCTCCGAATCAGGCTCACCCATACCTAAAAACCGTTTGAACAATTTTTCAGAGACAGTATGACGTGTTACTTCACTGCCAAGCTTGGTGTGGAACCACCCCGTTAAGCGGCGCACTTCATAGCGCTCATTCGCATCACCAGGCATCATGCTTGGTTCTGGCACCACCTCTTCCAGATATTCTGCAATGGCTGTGGTGCCTGAATAGGCATGGCCATCATCCATCACCAGCACAGGCACTTCGCCCGCCGGGTTCAGGGCAAGAAAAGCAGGCCTGCGCTCCCACTCTTTTTCAAGGCGCAAAGAGAAGTCGATGCGCTTTTCACCTAAAAGCACACGAATGAAACGAGCGGCAGGACTAAGCCAGTGATGATATAATGTCGGCATGGCAACCCCTTCTTAACGCAAGAAAGCGGGGTCGCCAATCACCAAAACACTCTATTAACAGCTTTATGCTGTTAAAGCGGCCTCTCCCTCCACATCACTGATCGGATGAGAAAGCCTGTTCACCATTTCTTTCGGCACAACCTGCCAGAAAGTACCTTTCTTGGTATCCCAGTTCGACAGGATAGTCGCTGCCCAACGTGAATGGGTTTCTTCCGCATGCTCTTCGATCAGTTCCTTCAGAACCGATTCCCAGTGCGCACTGCTGACACGGTTATAAAGAATTGATTCTTCATTTACATGCTCTTCGAAGGTGCCGTCTTCATCAAAGATGAACGCCATCCCGCCTGTCATGCCAGCGCCGAAGTTGTCACCCACAGAGCCGAGAATAACGGCAACACCGCCTGTCATATATTCACAGCCGTTGGCACCACAGCCTTCGATCACCACTTTGGCACCAGAGTTCCGCACTGCGAAACGTTCACCGGCCTGACCAGCGGCAAACAGCTTGCCAGATGTGGCACCATAAAGAACCGTGTTACCGATGATGGTGTTATCCTGAGAACTGAAGGACGCACGGTTGGCCGGACGCACCACAATGGTACCACCAGACAAACCCTTGCCCACATAGTCGTTGGAATCACCGGTCACTTCTATCTTCAGGCCCTGCACCGCAAAAGCACCAAGGGATTGACCCGCAGAACCACGCAGACGCAAGGTTACATGGCCTGGCTTCAGGCCAGTCATGCCGAACTTGTTGGTCAGCTCGCTGGAGAAACGTGTGCCAATGGCACGGTACGTATTCTGCACAGAATAGGTAAGCTGCATTTTCTCACCTTTGGTGAACACAGCACTTGCATCTTCCAGCATCTGCGCATCCAGTGTGTCCGGTACAGGATTGCGACCTTCCATAGTGCAGATGGACCTGTTCTTGCTGCCGCCAACCTGTACCAGCAGAGGGTTCAGATCCAGGTCATCCAAATGTTCAGCCCCACGGCTGACCTGATTCAACAAGTCTGTACGGCCCATCACATCTTCCAGCTTTTCAACACCCAGCTTGGCCAGAATTTCACGCACTTCCTCAGCAATGAAGCTAAACAGGTTCACAACCTTTTCGGCCGTGCCTTCAAATTTAGCGCGCAGCTTTTCATCCTGTGTACAAATACCCACAGGGCATGTGTTGGAGTGACACTGACGCACCATGATACAGCCCATGGCAACCAATGAGGCTGTGCCAACACCGTATTCCTCAGCACCCAACATAGCGGCGATTACCACATCACGGCCTGTACGAATACCACCATCTGTTCTCAGCGTTACACGGTGCCTCAGACCATTAAGGGTAAGAACCTGATTCACTTCAGCAAGGCCAATTTCCCATGGTGTACCTGCATATTTAATGCTGGTTTGCGGGCTTGCACCCGTACCGCCATTGTGGCCGGAAATCAGGATCACATCAGCATGCGCTTTCGCAACACCAGCCGCAATCGTACCAATCCCCGCAGAGGACACCAGCTTCACACACACTTTTGCGCGTGGATTGATCTGCTTCAGATCATAGATCAGCTGTGCCAAATCCTCGATAGAATAAATATCGTGATGCGGCGGCGGTGAAATCAGTGTCACGCCCGGTGTTGAATGCCTCAGCTTGGCAATCATTTCGGTCACCTTAAAGCCCGGCAACTGACCACCTTCACCCGGTTTTGCACCCTGGGCGACTTTAATCTCCAGCTCTTCACAGGCGTTCAGATATTCCGCCGTCACACCAAAGCGGCCAGAGGCAACCTGTTTGATCGGGCTGTTAGCGTTATCACCATTTTCATAAGGCTTATAACGCTTCTGGTCTTCTCCACCCTCACCGGATACAGATTTGGCCCCAATGCGGTTCATGGCAATTGCAAGTGTTTCATGTGCCTCGGGAGACAGCGCCCCCATAGACATGCCCGGCGTGATAAACCGCTTCCTGAGCTGTGTGATCGATTCCACATTCTCAAGCTGAATGGGCTCACCCTCAGGACGGAAATCAAGAAGGTCACGCAGGTTAATTGGAGGCAGTTTCGCCAAACCACGTGAGTATGTCAGATATTTGGAATAATTATCTGTATTAAGAGAGCTTTGCAGCAGGTGGATCAGCTGGCCATCAAAAGCATGGACTTCGCCGCCACGACGGAAGCGATAAATACCACCAATTGGCAGCACTGGTTTTTCCGTAGCAAAAGCAATAGCGTGCTGCTCAAGGATTTTTGTTTCAACACCTGCAAGGCCAATACCTGAAATCTTGGTTGGCATACCGGGGAAAAACTCTGCCACCAACGCACGGGACAGGCCAAGAGCTTCAAAATTATTCCCGCCACGATAAGAGGAAATAACAGAGATACCCATTTTAGAGAGAATCTTCAAAAGACCCTGGTTAATGGCTTCACACGCACGCTCAATCGCTGTGTTCAGCTCCATAGTGCCGAACAGGCCTTTTTGATGACGCTCAATAATGCAGTCTTCTGCAATATAGGCGTTCACCGTGGTGGCACCAGCACCAATCAGCACCGCATAATAATGCGGATCCAGGCATTCGCTGGCGCGAACATTCAGACTTGTGAAAGTGCGCAGCCCCTGACGGATCAGATGTGTGTGCAAACCACCTGTTGCCAGAATCATTGGCACAGGTGCTCGGTCTTTGCTCAGGTTTTCATCGGTCAGGAAGATATGGCCACGGCCAGCGCGCACTGCATCTTCTGATTCACGGCGAATACGATCAATCGCTCTTCTGAGCGCGCCCGGGCCTTCGTTCACATCAAAGGTACAATCAATAACCTGCCCAGAATCGCCAAAATGCTTCAGCAGAGTGCTCCACTCGCGGTTGGTAATCACCGGGCTATCCAGCACGATAGCACCCGCTTGTGTGTGGCCTTCGTCCAGCACGTTTGCAAAATTGCCAAAGCGCGTTTTCAGGCTCATTACACGATGTTCACGCAAGCTATCAATCGGCGGGTTTGTCACCTGACTGAAGTTCTGACGGAAGAAATGAGACAGGTTACGATACTTGCTGGATAAGACAGCAAGCGGGGTATCATCCCCCATGGAGCCAATGGCTTCTTTCCCTGTGGTAATCTGCGGATGCAGGATCAGCTCGAGGTCTTCATGGCTGAAACCAGCCATCATCTGCCGTTGGCGCAAATCGGCCCCAACAAAATTGGGGGTTTCTTCACCACGGAAGCCAGGCAGGTCATCAATGACCTGAATATCATTCACCCACTCATTAAACGGTTGAGAAGCAGAAAGCTCATCCTTGATTTCACGATCATGGTAGAAGCGGCCTTCTTTAAGATCGAGCGCGATCATCTGGCCAGGCCCGAGACGACCTTTTTCCTGCACATCATCTTCTTCCACTGTCACCATGCCGGTTTCAGACCCAACAACAAGGAAGCCCGTGTTGGTAACGGTGAAGCGCATAGGGCGCAGGCCATTACGGTCAAGCCCCGCGACAACCCAGCGGCCATCAGTAGCAGCAAGAGCCGCCGGACCATCCCATGGTTCCATCACTGAGTTGGTATAGGCATACATGGCGCGATGTGCTTCAGGCATGCTGGTTTTATTTGACCAAGCCTCAGGCACCAACAGGGTTTTCACCATTGGCGCAGTGCGACCAGCACGAACCATCACTTCAAACACAGCATCAAGCGCAGCAGAGTCAGAAGCGCCGCGTGGCACAACGGGCTTGATGTCCTCAGAGTTTTCACCGAAGGCGATAGACGCCATGCGGATCTGATGGCTACGCATCCAGTTCACGTTACCACGGATAGTGTTGATCTCACCATTGTGCGCCAGCATGCGGAAAGGCTGAGCCAACCACCACTGCGGGAAAGTGTTGGTAGAATAACGCTGGTGATAAAGTGCAAAAGAAGAAACAAAGCGCTCATCTTCCAGATCAGGATAGAAAGTAGAAAGCTGTTCAGCCAGAAACAGGCCTTTATAGATAACAGACCGACAGGAAAGAGAGCAGATATAAAGCTCGTTCACCTGTGCCGCCACAGCAGCACGCTCAATCCGGCGGCGGATGAGATAAAGCTCACGCTCGAATGTTTCTTCATCCACGCCCCTGGAGTTGGCGATCATGATCTGCTCGATCTCAGGGCGTGTGGCAGAGGCTTTTTCGCCAATCACATCCACATCCACCGGCACCTGACGCCAGCCATAAATGGTGTAACCAAAATTCAGGATTTCGGTTTCCACGATCGTACGGCAGGTTTCCTGAGCAGAAAGATCAACCCGTGGCAGGAACACCATGCCAACAGCCAGCTTGCCCTCATCCAGCTCATGACCGGTAGCACGCACATGTTCTTTAAAGAATTCCTGAGGGATTTCCACATGAATGCCCGCCCCGTCACCGGTTTTACCGTCCGCATCAACAGCCCCCCGGTGCCAGATCGCCTTCAGGGCTTGAATACCCATCAGCACAACCTCGCGGCTTGGCTTGCCATCAAGGGCAGCAACCAGACCTACACCACAAGCATCCCGTTCTTCCGATGGGTCATAAAGGCCTTGTGGGCCCGGAATATAATCATTGAAATATTGCATATTATAACCCCTTGTCTCAGGCTGCTTGCACAGCTTCTTTTGTCAAATAATCTTTAATGGAAGCCGCAGCATCGCGGCCTTCACGCACTGCCCAAACCACCAGCGATGCACCGCGCACAATATCACCCGCAGCAAACACGCCCGGCAGGTTTGTCATCATGGTTGAATGATCCACCGTTACCGTGCCCCAACGAGTGACACGCAGCTCAGGCGAATCAAACAGGGAGGGCAGGTCTTCCGGTTCAAAACCAAGCGCCATAACGGCCAGTTCGCAGTCCAGCGTAAAGGAACTATCAGGCACTGGCTCAGGGCTTTGGCGGCCTGTCGCATCAGGTGCACCAAGGCGCATGCGGTAAGCGCGAACGCCTTCCACATTGTCATCACCAAGGAAGGCTTCCGGGCCGGACAGCCACACAAACTCAACGCCTTCTTCCTCAGCGTTCGCCACCTCACGCACAGAACCAGGCATGTTCGCCCGGTCACGGCGGTACAGACATTTCACTGATTTCGCGCCCTGACGCACAGCTGTACGCACACAGTCCATCGCGGTGTCGCCACCGCCGATCACAAAAACATTTTTGCCGCGGGCATCCAGCGCGCCGTTATTGAACTCTTCAACACTGTCACCCATATCCACACGGTTAGCAGTAATCAGATAATCCAGCGCCTCGCGGATGTTACCAAGGCCAACACCCGGCACTTTCAGGCCGCGCGCTTTATAAACACCTGTGGCGATC
>JBNKGK010000153.1:0-8000 GCA_050289785.1 Kordiimonas sp. | reverse complement strand
CCAGCCACCCGCTCTTCCACAGCCAGAAAACCGTCAAAAGCCTGCATGCCATGCAGATACCGCTCTGCAGAACCCGCCGCCAGCAGCGTCCACGCCTGCTCTGCCACATCATCAAGGCCAACCTGATAAATGCTGAAATTCTTCTCTTGCCTGTTTGTGCGGATATAAAGGCCATGATTACCTTCATCCACATAATAATCATGACCGGTACGGCGCGCGCTTATAAGGCGCGGTGCGGCATCAGGGGCCTTAAGCGGTACAAGATAGTTTTCCGCCGTGACATGATCCGAGGTGCGGATCACCAGATGCCCTCGGTTGCTAGTGGCGCCTATATGCACAAAGAAGCTGCTATTCTCTTCTTCAAAAATAATCTGCCCCTCGCCGCCAAGCGCATAGAAATTAACTTGAAAAGGCCGCCATTCTCTGGAAACCTTTACATAGAAGAAACCCTTGCTATCTGCCGCCCATACAATCTCGCCCGATGTTTCCACCACTTCATCTGAAAGCAGCTCACCTGTCTCCAGATTTTTCACCTTCACCGTAAATCGCTCTGACCCGTTCACATCAGCACTATAGGCCATAAGCTTGCCATCGGGGCTGACCTCCAGGCTGGCCAGCTTGAAGAATTCCAGTCCTTCAGCTTCCGCCGCTTCATCCAGCAGTACCTGCCAATCACCCCCCACTGACCTGCGATACCAACACCGATATTGCGCACCCGGCGCAAAAGCCCAACGATACTCATAAGCACCATCCCGCCATGGCACACTCTCCTCATCCTCTTTCACCCGCCCTTTGATCTCCTCGAACAGAGCTTTCGTAAGATCAGACCGGCTAGCCATCACCTCCTCAAAATAAGCGTTTTCCTCTTTCAGATACGAGAGTATTTTCTCATCTGTCACCTCGGGATAGCCTGGGTCCTTCAACCAAAAATAGGGGTCTGACAGAGTGTGGCCATGATAAGCAGCTTGATGCTCTTGTCTCTCGGCAATTGGGGCTATGGGGTGTTTGGGGGCGATGAGCATAATATTCCTCAAAATGCTGAAAATGAATCCCTAACATATAGACAGGCATCCCTTGTCAAAACAACTGGCAACTGCCATCTATGCCGTAAGCCGACAATCAGAGGAGCATAGTGTGACAGTTCATGAACAGCGTCTTTCAGCCCTTAGAAAGGAACTGACCTCGCGAGGACTTGATGGTTTTATCGTCCCGCTTACGGATGAACATATGAGCGAATATGTGGGTGAGTATGCTCAGCGTCTGCCCTGGCTCACGAACTTCACGGGCTCTGCAGGCAATGCTGTTATCCTGATGGATAAAGCCGCCGTTTTTGTGGATGGCCGCTATACCATACAGGTTGCCGCCGAAGTGGACACAGCCCTGTTTGAGCATCATCATTTTCAGGACTATCCGCTGCTTGACTGGATAAAAGACGAAGCCCCAGAAAAAGCAAAAATTGGCTATGACCCAGAGCTGACAACAATTACCTGGGAAGAAAGTGCAAAAGAAAAGCTGGAAACAAAAGGCTTAAACCTAGTACCAGTGCTAACAAATCCCATTGATACTGTTTGGGCGGAACAGGCAGAACCACCACACGAGCCTGCAGTGCCTCATCCTGACGAATATACGGGCAAAAGCTCACAGGAGAAACGTTCTGACCTGGCAGCAGAACTGAAGAAAAAAGGCGCTAACGCTGTGGCTGTTACCATGCTGGATAGCGTAGCCTGGCTCTTTAATATCAGAGGCGCCGATGTTGCGTGCACCCCGGTCGCCAGAGCTTTTGCCATTCTGAATGCAGATAACACTGCCACGCTCTATATTGATGATGAAAAGGTTACGGATGCGCTGAAAGGTCATCTAGGGCCAAGGGTTAGCCTCGCATCCCATGACGCCTTTTATGGCGGGCTGGAAGCCCTAGGCAAAGCAGGCAAAACGGTGCTAGTGGACCGCGCCACCAATAATGCCCGCGTCTTTAAAACCCTGACAGATGCCAGCGCCAAACTGATAGAAGGGGATGATCCCTGCATTCTGCCGAAGGCCATTAAGAACACAGCCGAACAGGAAGGTACGCGTGCCGCGCATATCAGAGATGGTGCCGCTGTTAGCGAATTTTTGTGCTGGATTGCCCAGGAAGCTCCATCAGGCAAAATAAGCGAACTCACAGCCGTTGCCAAATTGTGGGCTTGCCGCCAAAAGCAGGCCCATATCAGAGATCGCAGTTTTGACACCATTTCCGGTTCCGGCCCTAACGGCGCTATCGTACATTACCGGGTGACAGAAAAAACAAACAAAAATCTAACACCCGGTGAGCTTTATCTGGTGGATAGTGGAGGCCAGTATCTGGATGGCACCACTGATATCACCCGTACTGTTGCTATCGGCACGCCAACGGATGAGATGAAAGACAGGTTCACTCGTGTACTTAAGGGCCATATCGCCATTGCCACAGCCCGTTTTCCCAAAGGCACACCGGGACAAGCCCTGGACGCCATGGCCCGCCGCCCCCTGTGGGATGCAGGATTGGATTATGACCATGGCACAGGCCACGGCGTTGGCTCCTATCTGGGCGTGCATGAAGGGCCACAACGTATCTCTAAAATCGCTGGCACCGCCGTACCACTGAAAGAAGGCATGATTCTCTCCAACGAACCTGGCTACTATAAACAGGGCGCTTATGGCATACGGATTGAGAATTTGGTTCTGGTGACAAAACGCCCAGGCGGAGAGCGCGACATGCTGGCGTTCGAAAACCTGACATGGGCACCAATAGACCGACACCTTGTGAAAACAGCCCTATTAAACGAGCCAGAACTGGCTTGGCTGAATGACTATCATGCCACTGTATACGAGAAGATCAGCCCTCTGGTGAACGAGGCCACACAGGCATGGCTGAAAGAGGCAACAGCGCCTATTTCCCACGCATCATAGCATTACTCAGCCTCGCGGATTTCAAAATCAGAAGTGATTTCCGCGAGCGCCCCAAGCTGTACAGACGCCGAGCAATATTTTTCTTTTGAGAGCTGGATTGCCCGTTCCACATGCCGGGCATCCAGATTATGGCCTGCCACCACATAATGGGTGTGAATTTTGGTGAAATATTTGGGGGGCTCTGCTGCCCGCTCGCTATCAATTTCCACCCAGCAATCTGTCACCTTCTGGCGGGCTTTTTTCAGGATCAGCATCACATCAACGCTGGAACAACCACCGAGACCAAGAAGCAGCATTTCCATTGGACGGATACCATGATTTCGACCACCAGCATCAACACCCGCATCCATAACAACTGCATGACCGCTGGGGGACTCGCCAACAAACGTCATGTCTCCTGCCCATTTAACCCGTGCCTTACCTGCGCTCATCAATCTCTGCTCCGCTTATTCATTGGATGCGCTTATTTAGCTTGTATGCTCTTTTCAGGCAATGGCTGTAATGGCTTTACCCTTCATAAGTTATTACGTGTGATCATAAGAATATATACATTCATTGCAGGTGTTTTCAGGGGAAGCATAGTATCTTTAAGGGGTGGGAAACCAACACAGAAGCCAGGGGCAGGGCCCGTTAAGCACCCCTTTTTTAACTCTCTGATTTCTCAAGAAAAAGAATCAGCAAAAAGCTATACCCTCGCTGTCTACCGCTCGGAAATCACAAATTAACCTGCTAAAAATCCGTTAATCGCAAGCTTGGCACCTTTCATCGCACGGTTGTTCCTCAGGTAAAAAACCAATGATAGTTAATGTCTCAGACAAAAAATGGCCACGAAGGCCTGGTCACGACAGACTAAGTGAAAGACGATACTATGGGGCCCTCCCTCCCCATGTATCAACCTCATACCCTGAAAAATACGCCCGGCTGGTTCTCCCCCCAAGCCGGGTATTTTTTCATGATCGCTTTGAAAAGATCACTGGCAAGAAAGCCCTCAAGCCATTCTGTGAGCTTTGTATAGCCAGCTTCCACAAGCCAGCCTTTCTCTACACCTGAAAACTGACGGATAAAAGGCATAATAGCATAGTCTGCCAGTGACACAGCTGAACCGAATAAATAGTGGCTCTCGCTCAAGCGGCTTTCTAACATATCCAGAAAATATCTGGCAGATTCGCGATGTTCTGCTGAGTCCGCACCCTCGTAGCGATAGGCATATTTATACCGGTCCAGATGATGTTTGAAATCACCATCATTTTCCTTGATCAGGGCAAGCATTTCTTCCTGTGTGCTCTGGCTTAACCAGCCCTCAGGGTCACAAACGCCAAGCGCCCACTGCATGATATCAAGGCTTTCATCAATCACCCCGCCATCCTGCAGCACCAACACCGGCACTGTCCCTTTGGGTGATGCCTTCAGCATAGCGGCTGGTTTATCACGTAACACCACTTCCCTTAATTCCACGGCCTGCCCACTCGCGGCCACGGCTAGCCGCGCCCTCATGGCATAGGGACAGCGCCTGAAACTATAGAGAATAGGAAGCTGTTCACTCACTCAGCCTTTTCCCGGGGTGGGCGGGTAATGCCAATATGCAGTTCGCCTTTACCTCCCGCCAGATCAACTTGTTTCTGCCGCTCGGCAAAGCGCTCCTTCTGGTCTTCTGTCGTCACATCATAACAATAGGGGCAGCTCACCCCTTTTTTATAATGAGGGGAAGTTTTATCTTCTTCCGTGATTGGTAGCCTACAGGCATGGCACATATCATAATCACCTGGCACAAGGCCATGACCCACAGACACCCGCTCATCAAAAACAAAGCACTCGCCTTCCCACAGGCTTTGTTCTTCTGGCACTTCTTCCAGATATTTCAGGATACCACCCTCAAGGTGATATACCTCATCAAAACCCTGCTCTTTCATATAGGCGGTGGATTTTTCACACCGGATACCACCCGTGCAGAACATGGCAATTTTGGGTTTGTTATGAAGGTTCTGGTTATTTTTCACCCAATCGGGAAACTCACGGAATGTTTTTGTTTTCGGGTCCAGCGCATTCTTAAAAGTGCCTATCGCTATTTCATAATCATTCCGGGTATCCACCACCAACACTTCAGGGTCAGAGATCAGATCATTCCAATCCTGTGGCTTCACATAGGTGCCAACCACCTTGTTGGGGTCAATCCCTTCCACCCCCATGGTGACAATCTCTTTCTTGAGCCGCACCTTCATGCGGTAGAATGGAGCCTCAGTTGCCCAGGATTCCTTGTGAACCAGGCCCTCAAAAGCGGGAATACTGCGCAGATACGCCAGCACATTGCGCAGGCCTGCCTCTGATCCGGCGATAGTGCCATTAATGCCCTCATGCGCCAGAAGAAGTGTGCCCTTCACGCCTTCCTGATCACATTTTTCCCGAATGGGCGCTTGCAAAGCCTCAAAATCAGGCAGCCTTACAAATTTATACAGGGCCGCGATGAGATACTCAGACATTCCTGTTACACCTTCCAACCTAAAAATTACATAGCTGCGCAGGCTTATACTCTCAAATATTTCTTCTGTAAAATGACTCAGGTCAATTCTCCACCAGATCATATCCGACTTGGTCGGAATCGGTTCCAACCCAATCCCCTCTCAACCTCTCGACAGGATATACTTAGGGAGGTTGGGAGGGGGATTGGGTTGGTGATGCATATTAAGCTAATGGAGTCTAAGCATATGAAAGAGAAAGCTGTTTGCCTTGGATGACCGGCTTGTTATAATGGCCTGATTTTCATTTCCATCCTTAATTTTCAGGGGGCCGTACCATGAAAGGCGATAAAAAAGTCATTCAGCACCTGAATGTGATCCTTAAAAATGAGCTGACGGCCATTAACCAGTATTTCCTGCACTCCCGTATGTTGAAAGATTGGGGCATGGCAAAACTGGCCGAACAGGAATATGAAGAATCCATTGATGAGATGAAACATGCTGACAAGCTTGTTGAGCGTATTCTCTTTCTCGAAGGCCTGCCAAACCTGCAGGATCTGGGCAAACTGATGATTGGTGAGGATGTGGCAGAAATGCTCTCCTGTGACCTGAAAATGGAAATCACCAACCACACAGATCTGAAAGATGCCATCCGGTACTGCGAAGAAGTGCGGGATTATGTTTCCCGTGATTTGCTGGCTAGCATTCTGGAATCGGAAGAAGAGCATGTGGACTGGCTCGAGACCCAGCTTTCTCTTATTGATAAAATGGGCATCCAGAACTATATCCAGCTACAAACACCAAGCGCAGATTAAAGCGAAGCTTGCCCCCTGTGCTCTAAACAGAGTGAATCTATGCCGGTAGATGTAAAAATATGCGGCCTGAAAACGGCATGGCATGCGGGTTTGGCAGCGCGTTTTGGCGCGCGCTGGACCGGCTTTATCTTTTTCCCGAAGTCGCCCCGAAACATTACGCTTTCAGAAGCAAGAGCACTGCGGAAAGACCTGCCAATGGGGCCTGAGCGTGTTGGGGTGTTTGTAGATGCCGATGATGACCTGATTGACGCTGCCATCGATGCGCTTGATCTGGATATCATTCAGTTACACGGCAAGGAAACACCGGAAAGAGTGGCAGAACTGAAAAGCAGGCTGGATATTGGCCTTATCAAGGCGATTGGCGTGAGCGATGCAACAGATATTGAAGCTGCCAGTGCATACGCACCCTATACGGACGCCATCTTGTTTGATGCAAAGCCGCCCAAAACAGCGGATGCACTGCCAGGCGGCAATGCCGTTTCCTTCCCGTGGCATATCATGCGTGAAAATCCTCCTGCCTATCCATGGTTACTGGCGGGCGGCCTGACACCGGAAAATCTTGCAGCGGCGGCTGCCGCAAGTGGTGCTACAGCCCTTGATGTGTCTTCCGGGGTGGAGGACGCCCCCGGCAAAAAATCCGCTCAGAAAATTGAGGCCTTCCTAAAGGCGGCAAAAGCCGCTAGGTAAGGGCTTTCGGTTTATATCGTCATGGCCCGGTTTGTCCGGGCCATCCACGTTCTGTATGAACAAGACATGAAAGGTGGATGGGTTTACATAATGACCAACAAACCAAATGGAACGTTGTGCACTGGCGTGACATCTGATATCGCACGGCGAACATGGCAGCACAAAACAGCTGCGCTAGACGGGTTTAGCAAGAAATACGACCTTAAACGCTTGGTATATATGGAACGGCACGAAGAAATAGACGAGGCTATCCGACGAGAAAAGAGGCTAAAACATTGGCCTCGTGCCTGGAAAGTAAGACTTATTCATTCAATCAACCCTTTATGGGATGATCTATACCATACACTACAGCAATAAAGTCGTGGATACCCCGCCTACGCGGGGCATGACGGCAAAAGTTCCAAGGTTCATACGATCATGACACTGAACAGTTATAAAACCGGCCCGGACGAAAAAGGCCATTTTGGCATTTACGGCGGCAGATACGTCTCTGAAACACTGATGCCGCTCGTTCTGGATGTGGAAAAAGAATATAAAAAAGCCATGCAGGACCCGGCTTTTCTGGAAGAGCTGGACTATCTGAACCGTGTTTATATTGGTAGGCCAAGCCCGCTTTATTATGCTGAACGCCTGACAGAACACCTTGGCGGGGCAAAAATCTATTTCAAACGGGAAGAACTGAACCACACCGGTGCTCACAAAATCAACCACGCCATCGGCCAGGTGCTGCTCGCCAAACGCATGGGCAAAACCCGCGTGATTGCTGAAACAGGCGCAGGCCAGCACGGCGTGGCCACAGCCACAGTGGCCGCCCGCTTTGGCCTTGAGTGTGAAGTGTTTATGGGCGCTGTTGATATCGAGCGGCAAAAACCCAATGTATTTCGCATGAACCTGCTGGGTGCCAAGGTACAGCCTGTTACTTCCGGTTCCTCCACGCTGAAAGATGCCATGAACGAGGCGCTCAGGAACTGGGTAACCAATGTTCATGATACTTTCTATATCATTGGCACGGTTGCTGGCCCGCACCCTTACCCGATGATGGTTCGGGATTTCCAATCCATCATCGGGCGTGAAACCAGAACCCAGTTGCAGGAAGCCGAAGGCCGCCTGCCAGACA